>CAYSXG010000109.1:0-8432 GCA_964434895.1 uncultured Solibacteraceae bacterium
TCTGCGGCCACTACCGCATCTTCCAGTACGCCAAGGGGCACCGCTTCAGCGTGGACGACATCCTCCTGGGCTGGTTCGCCACCTGCTGGTGCCCCCGGGTGGACCGCGCCGCGGACCTGGGCTCGGGCATCGGCAGCGTGGGCATGACGGTGGCCTGGCGCTGCCCCGGGGCCGAAGTCCACACCGTCGAGGCCCAGGCCATCAGCGCCCGCCTGGCCCGTAAAAGCGTCCGCTACAACGGGCTGGAGGGCCGCTACCACGTCCACGAGGGGGACCTGCGGGACGGCACCCTGGAGGCCCACGGCCCCTTCGACCTCGTGACGGGGTCGCCGCCCTACTGGCCCCTGGGAACGCGGGTGGAAGCCCAGCACCCCCAGGCCATCCCGGCACGCCTGGAGGTGCGGGGCGATATCGGCGATTACGCCCAGGCCGCGGCCAAACTGCTGGCGCCGGGGGGAGTCTTCGCCTGCGTCTTCCCCTTGGACCAGATCCCGAAGGCGGAGGCCGCCTATCGCAGGGCCGGGATCACCTTGCTGAACGTCCAGGACGTGATCTTCAAGGAGGGAGAGCCCTACGGACTGCGCTTCTATGCCGGCACCCGGGCCGAGGATTTGCCGGAGTCCCTGCGGGAGCACCCGGAATTGCCCCAGGCCGGGGCCCCCATCCTCATCCGCCGGCGGGACAACAGCGTGCATCCCAGCATCGCCCGGGTGAGGTTGGCCCTGGGCTTTCCGCCGGGGCTCACCTTGGAAAGGCCCGTGCCGCCGGAAACCCGGTTCGGTCTAAACTGAACGACCTTCTTGAAGCCAGGCGTCCAGGGACCAGCCCCCCGCCCCGTGGAGCAGGAAGAAGAGGGAGGCCGCCAGCAGCTGGATGGCCTGGAACTGCTTGGCGTAGGGTTGGCCCCGGACTCCTACGAGGAGGGCCATGGCGAAATTGAAGGCCAGGGCGGCGCTCCAGGGACGCACCCAAGCCCCAAGGAGCCAGGCCGCCCCCCCGAAAAATTCCGTGATGTGGCAGAGGTAGGCCGAAAGGAGGGGCCAGGGCACCCCCTTCTCCGCCAAGAACTTCGCGAACTCCCGCTGATCAGCCCCCACGAAGAGGTCCGTGCTCGACCACATGAGGTGGAACCCGAAGGCCAGGCGGAGCAGGAGCGCGGCCTTGGGCCGGTGCCGGTCGATGAAGCGATCGAATGGGATCTTCCAAGCCATGGGACCTCCGGGCTTGGGACGCAGAAGGCCGCTCTCCTGTTCCATCCGAATGCAAATTTAGCCCCACCCCTTCGGCACCATTCTTGATGGCGAAGCATCTTCAGGCCGATAAGGCCATGGGGTCGTCATGGATCGAGGCACCTGGATCGGCATTCTTCTAGGACTGGGCCTCCTGGGCGTGGCCATCGGCCTGGGCCCGACCCCCCGCATCTTCGTGCACCCCGCCAGCATGATCGTGGTCTTCGGGGGAGTCATCGCCTCGACCTTGATCCGCTTTCCCCTCGCCAACGTGAGGTCGGCCTTCTTCGTGGCCTCCCAAGCCTTCTTCACCCAGAGCCGGCCCCGCCCGGTGGTGGTGGCGGAGCTGGTGGGCCTTTCCCAGCGCTCCAAGCGGGAGGGCCGCCTGGCCCTGGAAAAGTACATCAGCGGCGACCCCTTCCTGGTGAAGGGCATGCGGATGGTGGTGGACCAAATGGACAAGGAGCACATCCGGGAAGTGCTGACCCTGGAGATCCATGCCACCCAGGACCGCCACAACCTGGGCCAGGAGATCTTCCGCTTCATCGCCACCAGCGCCCCCTCCTTCGGCATGGTGGGCACCCTCATCGGCATGGTGGAGCTCTTCGCCAGCATCAAGGACCCCAGCGCCATCGGTGGGGCCATGGCCCTCACCCTCCTCTCCACCCTCTACGGCGCCGTCATCGCCTACCTCCTGGCCCTGCCCATCGCCGGAAAACTGGAATTGAGGTCCAAGGAGGAACTTCAGCTCAAGACCCTGATGCTGGAGGGCGTTCTGGGCATCGCCTCGGAGCTGCACCCGACCACCCTGGAGGAGCAGCTCAACGCCTCCCTCTCCCCCGCGCAGAAAGTGCGCCGGGGCGCGGCCTAGGAGGCTAAGCCATGAGCCGCGTCGCCCTCAAGAGCATGAGGCGTCACTCGGACACGGACAGCCTCTGGCTCATCACCTTCGCGGACCTCATGGTCCAGCTCATGGCCTACTTCGCCCTGCTCTACTCCTACTCCACCAAGGACGCCCAGCAAATGGAGCAGGTGCTCAGGTCCCTCCGGCAGGCCCTGGGGGTGAAGGTGCAGGATAGCGGCGATCTCACGGGACAGGGCATCCTGCCGGGCAACCAGGGCCTGCAGCCCGAGTCCGCCGCCAACCTGGAAAAGCTCCTTTCGGAACTGAAGGCCGTGGAGGGGCCCGACACGGGCACCAAGCTGCGCATCGTGAGCTTCCGGGGCTCCCTCCTCTTCGACGAGGGCAGCGCCGCCCTCACCCCCGGAAGCCAGGTGCTGCTGAACCGCATCTACGAGCTTTCGGCCCAGTACACGGGCTTTTCCCTGGTGTGCGAAGGGCACGCCGCCCCCAAGGAGCGGGGCCGCTCCGGGGCGGACCCTCTGGACCTCAGCGGCCAGCGGGCCCAGGCGGCGGTCCGCTACCTGACGGGCAAGGGGCTGGCCCCCACGGCCCTCAGCGCCGAGGCCCGAGGGGACTCGCTCCCGGATGGGGACCCCCGGAGCCCCGAAGGCCGGGCCCTCCAGCGGCGCGTGATGTTCCGCTTCCAGCGGGTCGCGGAGAGGTAGGGACCTCCAGCCTCACTCCTCCTCTTCGTCGTAGTCGGCGTTGTGCCAGACGTTCTGGACGTCGTCGTTGTCCTCCACCATGTCGAGGAATTTCTGGAAGGACTTGAGCTTGTCAGGACCCAGCTCCACGGTGCTGCTGGGGGCCTGGATGACCTTGGCCTCGATGACCGGCAGAGCCGCGGCGTCCACGGCCCCCTTCACGGCCTCGTAGGTCTCGGGGCTGGTCTGGATGACCCAGGCGCCCCCCTCGTCCTTCACGTCGTCGGCACCGGCCTCCAGGGCCACCTCCATGACCTTGTCCTCGGCCACTTCGGCCTCCACCACGATCTGCCCCTGCTTGGTGTAGAGGTAGGTGGCGCTGCCCACGGTGCCCAGCTCCCCGCCGAACTTCGCGAAGTAGCTGCGGATCTCGGGGGTGGTGCGGTTCTTGTTGTCGGTCATGGCCTCGATGATGATGGCCACGCCGCCGGGGAAGCGGCCTTCGTAGGTGACTTCCTCGTAGGTCACGCCTTCCAGTTCCCCCGTGCCCTTCTTGATGGCCCGCTCCCAGTTGTCCTTGGGCATGTTGGCACCCTTGGCCTGGTCCACGGCCAGGCGCAGGCGGGGATTGCTGGCCACGTCCCCGCCTCCCAGGCGAGCCGCAACGGTGATTTCCTTGAGGATGCGGGTGAAGAGCTTGCCGCGCTTGGCGTCGGCGGCGCCCTTCTTGTGCTTGATGGTGGACCACTTGTTATGACCGGACACGGGGACTCCGAGAAAGGGGAGGGTTCGAGGGGATCAGCCGCGCAGGGCTCGGCGGGAGACGCGGGCGTAGGGGGGCGGCTCCTGGCGAAGCATCGGGCGCTCGATGAGGAACTGGTACCACTGCTCGCCGTAGGCCTTCATCTTGAGGGGCTTGCCGTTCTGCAGCAGGTTGCGGTTGTTGAGCAGGCGCTCGTCGTTGGCGCAGGCCTTGAGGCCCCGGTTGAGCACCTCGATGGCCTCGGTGCGGTCCCCCATCTCGTTGAGCACGTAGGCGTACACGGCATAGAGGAGGCTCTCCTTCTTGCCGGACTTGAGGGCCAGGTCGAAGGTCTCCCGGGCGGCCTTCTTCTCCCCGCGCTTCCACTGGAGGACGCCCAGCATGGCCTTGGCGACGTAGTGCTGGAGGCTGGCGGATTTCAGGAGGGGTTCGGCCTCGTCGGACTTCTGGCGGATGTACTGGAGCATCCCGATCTGGCCGTCGATGCTGCCCTTCACCAGGAACTGGCGGGAGGAAAAGCGGTACCCCTCCTTCATCACCTCGATGGCCTGGTCGAACTTCTGCTTCTTCATGAGCTCGGAGGCCCGGGTGAAGATGGCCTCCAGCCGCGACTGGACCTGGCGGCCCAGCCAGATGAAAAGGCCCGCGCCGACCACCAGGCCCACCGGCACCGCCAGCCACGGCCTCACGTTCAGCCAGGCCAGCAGCACAGTCGAAACGATCCCGGCCCCGAGGGCCAGCAGCAGGTTGATCACGCGAACTCCCGGAGGGTGGACCCAAGGGCCCTACAGACCAAAGGGAGATTTTACCAGGAGCCCGCCGCGGACGAGAGCCCGGATCAGGAGATCACGCCGGCCCGGGAAGGGGCCGGGCGCCGACGCCGCACCACCCGCTTGGGAGCGGCCGGGGCGGCCTCCTTCCGGGGGCGCCCCGGGCCCCGCTTGGCCTTGGGAGCCTTCTTGGCCGCGGCCTTGGCGGCCTTGGTCGCCTTTGCCGGTTTCTCCTTCTTCCGCTGGGCCAGGGCCGCCGCCGCGCGGCCGGTCACCACCACCCGGGAGCCGTCCTTGAGCACCTTGACCTTGCTGCCCGGCTTCCGCCCCCGCTTGAGGGCCATGGGAAGGGGCTCCACGCCCAGCAATTCCTTCTCCAACTGAGCTTGGAGGGCCAGCATCTCCCCCTGGTCCTTTTCGTGATCGTAGCCGCAGAGGTGCAGGAAGCCGTGGATCACCAGGGTTTCGACTTCCCGACGCCGGCTCACGCCCAACTTCTTGGCCATTTTTTCAGCCACTGGAAGGCTGATGACTATATCCCCCAGGTGCGGGAATTCCCCCGGTCCGGGTTCGCTGGGAAAACTCAGTACATCCGTGGTTTTGTTCATGCCTCGATGGGTCAGGTTCAGCTTTCTCATCGCCCGGTCATCGAGGTAGGAAACGGAAACACCCTGGGCCTTGGGTGCGAGTTTATCCCTCAGTTTCTCAAGGAGTTCCCCCAAGGACCCTTCGGCGGGACCCCGAAGTTTACTACGGCTCGACCAATCAACTTTAAAAGGCGCCTTGGGCACGGGCAGTCTCCTTGAGCCTCACATACACGCTTCAAGTTTTCATATTCATCCCTAAACGCTTGATTGTCAACATCTAAACCCAATGCTCAAATCTTTATTTCTATCCTTCCGACGCGAGGCCCTGCCGATCGACGGACATCTGGATGAATATCTTCACTTACTAATTAACAACCTTCCTTCCCTCCATTGCGGCCATTTATGGGGACCCCGGGATGGACTAGGCTGGAGGGATGGTTCCGCAGATCGAAGCCCGGCTCCGCCCCGTCCTGGAGCGCTACCTCCAGCTCCTGCATCGCTGGAATCGGATCCATGCCCTGACCGCCCTGGACCCCGCCGAGCGATGGGAGGAGCTGGTCCTCGACTCCGCGGCCCTGATCCCCGCCCTGGCCTCCCTTCCTCCGAATTCCCGGGTGGGGGACTTCGGCACCGGCCTGGGCATGCCCGCGGTGCTCCTGGCCGTGGCCCGACCCGACCTCCAGATCCTGGCCCTCGATAAATCGAAGAAGAAACTCGCCTTCGTCCGCCAGGCGGCCCTGGAGCTCGGCCTGGCCAATCTGCGGGAGGTCCACGGCCGCTTCGAGTCCCTCGCGCCCCTCGGGCTGGACGCCGGCGTGGCCAAGGCCCTGGCCCCCCTGGAGGCCCTCGCCGCCTGGTGGGAGCGCCACGCCCGCGACCCCGAGGCCCCCTTCTTCGCCCTGAAGGGGCCCGAGGGCCTGCGGGAATCCCCCGGTCCCGGGTGGCGGGCCACACCCGCGCCTTACGCCCTGCCCCGGCGCGGGGAGCGCTACCTCGTTGAGATGAGGCGGGGGGACTGAGTCACCCCCACCCCTACTTCCCTACTTGGTGAGCAGGTCGCCCACCTGCATCTCTTCCACGGAACGGAGGATGCGGCAGGTGGCGCTGTGCTCGTCGGCTCGGACCACCACCACCTGGCCCAGGTAGTGGTGAACGTCTTCCATGGGCTCGTTGGGCTCACCGGCGTGGTCGCCGACGGCAAAGCGCCGGGTGCGCACCGCCAGCAGGACGTCGCCGTTCTGGAAGCCCTCGGCCCTCCCCTTGTCCACCAGGATCATCTCCCCCATGGCGGTCTGGCTGTGGGCCTCGCGGGCGAAGACCACCTTGGCCGTGGACCTGAGGGTCACGGGATCGGAGACGTCGGTCCGCACCCTCGCCACCAGGTTCGCGGGCTCCTGGAAGGTGGCCACCCGGTCCCCGATCTCCACGGGGTCCATGGATTTTTCGATGATGGCCAGGGAGCCCCGGGCCTGCACGGTGGTCACGCGGACCACGGCCATCTGTTCGAGCACCGCGCCCAGGGGGGTCTTCTTCCGGCTATCGTCGGGATGGTAGAGCTTGCGTTCCACGGTCCGGATCACCACCAGGCGGTCGCCCACCTTCAGGCCCTTGTCCGCCCCGCCGCTCAGGTAGACCACGTCCCGATCCGCGAACTGGCTGCGGTAGCCGTCCTTGGCCCCGGTGATCCGCAGGGCCCCGATTTCCTTGAAGTGGCCTTCGGCGCCAGCGGGGGCGATGAAGGGGAGGCGGATGAAGTCCGAGAAGGTGAAGGCGTACTCCTCCCGCATGGGCAGGGAGGTCCGGCGTCCCTCGGGGCTCGCCTCCTGGACCTCGGTCGGAGCGAGGTCCGCCTCGGCCCCCTGGCCGCCCTCCACCCGCTCGCCGGCCCCCCGGCCGGCCACCCCCTGGCGGCTTCCGTCCATCACCAGGGCATCCCCGGGATAGATCCAATGGGGGTCCTTGATCCACTGGTTCATTTCCCAGGTCTGGTGCCAGGAGAAGGGGTTGCCCAGCTCCTTGCCCGCGAGGTCCCACAGCGTGTCCCCCCGCTCCACCAGGTGGACCTTCTGCTTGGGCCCCAGTTTCACTTCCTTGGGGTAGTCCCAGCGGGACTCGTGGGCCGCCACCTTCACCACGTCCCCCGCCGCCTCGGCCTTGGGGGCCTCCTGGGCCACGAGGGTCCACGTGATGAACGGCACCACGGCCATGGCGCGAAGCCAGTTACGCTGATGCATCTTGTCCCCCATGGGATTCAGTTGGCCCATTATAGATCGTCCACCCGGATCATGTCAGAAAATCGTTGGGTCCGCTCGGCGATGTCCTTCTCTGTTACTGATTGCAAGCACGCCGTGCCAAATTTTTGTACGGTGAAACTCGCCAGCACGGATCCTGCCAGAATGGCCCGCTTCAGCGCCGCGGGCTCCATGGATCCTTCTGCCGACAAGGAGCCGAGGAAGCCCCCGGCAAAGGTATCTCCCGCCCCGGTGGGGTCGAAGACATCCTCGAGGGGATAGGCCGGCGCGGCGAAAATGCCCGCTGGGGTGAAGAGCATCACCCCGTATTCCCCCCGCTTGATCACGAGGATCCCGGGACCGTAGGAGCGCACCTTCTGGTAGGCCTTCACCAGGTTGTGCTCGTGGGTGAGGGCCCGCACCTCCGCCTCGTTCACCAGGAGGATGTCCACCTCCCGCAGCACCCGGCCCAGCTCCTCCCGGTAGTCCCGGATCCAGTAGTTCATGGTGTCCAGGGCGACGAGTTTGGGGCGCTCGACCATCTGGTTCACCACGTCCAGCTGCAGGGTGGGATGGATGTTGCCCAGGAAGAGGTAGGGGGTGGTGCGGAAGGTCTCGGGCAGGACGGGGTGGAAGTCCGCGAAGACGTTCAGCTGGGTCTCGAGGGTCTTCGCCTCGTTCAGGTCGTAGCCGTAGGCTCCCTTCCAGCGGAAGCTGCGCCCCTCCCGCTGCACCAGGCCGGATAGATCGATGGACCGCCCCTGGAAGACGCCGAACTGGTCCGGACCGAAGTCCTCCCCCACCACCGCCACCACCCGGACCTCCCCGAAATGGCTGGCGCTCAGGGAGAAGTAGCTGGCGGATCCCCCCAACACGTTCTCCTGGCGGCCGAAGGGGCTCTCCAGATCATCAAAGGCCACACTGCCGACGACGAGCAGGCTCATGCACACTCCAAAAAAACGGGAATTAGGACCCTATCAGGATTCCGGGCGGTCCGGCGGGGCTCAGCCCTGGGACTGACCGCCGAAGTAGACGATCCAGGCCTGGTTCCCTCCCATGGGAACGGGGGCCTGGGCATAGCGGACCAGGGTCCCGGCCCCGGGGCTCACCAGGAAGGCCAGGAAACCCTGGCGGAGGGCCTCCGAGGGGCCGAGGATCACGTGCATGGTGCGCCATCCCAGGGCCGACGCGTCCTGCACCCGCTCCTTCAGCCGTTCCCGGGCGTCCGAAAGGCTGTGGGCCCGCAGGTCGAGGACCCCGTCCACCTCCACCGCCATGCCGGCGGCCGGCTGGGTGAGGCGGGG
>CAYSXG010000110.1:0-8408 GCA_964434895.1 uncultured Solibacteraceae bacterium
GCTTGCGGGGGGGGGCCACCAGGTTGACCAGCCCCACCTGGGGGTAGATGGTGAGGGTGGCGGCTCCCAGATTGATGAAGATGAGGGCCCCGAAGAGGGCCATGGGTACGGAGACCAGGATGACGACAGGGTCCCGGAAGCTGTTGAACTGGGCGGCGAGGGTGAGGAAGACGATGACGAGGGCGAAGAGCATGGTCACCAGGAAGCCGCCGGATTCCTGCACGAACTGGCGGGAGACGCCGGCGTAGTCCGTCTGGTAGCCCGAGGGGGCCACCTGGCGTACCGCCTCCCTCAGGAAGTCCAGGGCCTGGTCCTGGGAGACCGAGGGGGCGTAGACCCCGGAGATGGTAGCCGCGTTGAGCTGTTGGAAACGGTTCACGGATTCCGGCGCGACCTCGCGCTTGAGGGTGGCCACGGTGCCCGCGGGGATCACGGAGCCGTCGGGGACGCGGATGGGGTAGTCCAGCACCTGGGCGGGGTTGAGCCGCTGGCCTTGGAGGACCTGGGGGATCACCTTGTAGGAGCGGCCGGCGATGGAGAAGTAATTGACGTAGCCCCCGCCCAGGGCGGCGCCGAGGGTGCCTCCCACGTCCTGCTGGGTGAGGCCCAGGGCGGTGATGAGGTCCCGGTCCACGACCACGGTGCTCTGCGGTTTGTCGACCTTCAGGTCCGTGTCCACGAAGAAGAACATGCCGCTCCGGCGGGCCCGATCCACCACCTGCTGCGCCACCGCGTCGAGGTTGGCGAAGGGCTCCGTGGTCTTGATGACGAACTGCACGGGCAGGCCCCGGGAGCCGGGCAGGGCCGGGAACTGGAAGGCCGCCACGCGGGCCCCGGCGATGCCGTTCAGCTCCCGCTGGAGCTGCTGCTGGATCTCGTCCGCGCTGCGGGTGCGGGCATCCCAGGGCTTGAGCAGCACGCCGCCGAAGCCCTGGTTGGGGGTGGGCACCCCCGTCAGCTGGAACATCTGCTGGTACTCGGGCAGCTTCCGGCAGACGGCGAAGACCTGTTCGGCATAGCCCTGGGTTTGCTGGGGCGTGGCGTCCGGGGGGGCCTGGATCTGGGAAAGGATGATGCCCTGGTCCTCCTGGGGGGCCAGCTCCGACTTGGAGGTGCGGAAGAGGTGGCCGGCGGCCAGGAGGAGGAGCAGGCCCATCACCACGGGGACCCGCCAGGTCTCCAGCATGCCGCGCAGGCTGCGCTGGAAGGCGCGGTGGAGGCGTTCGAACTGCCGGTCGACGAAGCGGGCGAAGGGGCCGCTGTCCTGGTCCGCCCGGAAGAACCGGGAACACATCATCGGGGAGAGGGTCAGGGCCACCACCCCCGAGACCGTCACCGCCGCCGCCAGGGTGAAGGCGAATTCGGTGAAGAGGGTCCCCGTGAGCCCCCCCTGGAACCCGATGGGCACGTAGACCGCCACCAGCACCAGGGTCATGGCCAGGATGGGGCCCCCCAGCTCCCGAGCCGCCACGAGGGAGGCTTCCAGGGGGGGGCGGCCCTCCTCCTTCATGTGGCGGTCCGTGTTTTCGACGACGATGATGGCGTCGTCCACCACGAGGCCGATGGCAAGCACCACCGCCAGTAGGGTGAGGAGGTTGATGCTGTACCCCAGAACGGGCATGAAGAAGAAGGTGCCGACGAGGGAGAGGGGCATGGCTATGACCGGGATGGCCACGGCCCGGAAGCTCCCGAGGAAGAGGAAGATCACGAGGGTGACGATGACCAGGGCTTCCAGGAGGGTCTTCACCACCTCGTCGATGGAGGTGTCGATGAATTTGGTGGCGTCGTAGGCGATCTCGCCGCGCAGGCCCGAGGGGAACTGCGCGCGCAGCTGGGGGAAGTCCTCCCGCACCCGCTTGACGACCTCCAGGACGTTGGCGTCCGGCGCCACCTTGATGCCGATGAAGACCGAGCGCCGCCCGCCGAAGGCCACGTTGAAATCGTAGTTGTCGGCCCCCAGGACCACTTGGGCGACATCCTCGAGGCGCACGATGGCGCCCCCCACCTGCTTGATCGCGAGGCGCCGGAACTCCTCCACGGAATGGAGGTCCGTGCCGGCCGTGAGGTCCACGCTCACCATCTGGCCCTTGGTGGCGCCCACGGCGGAGAGGTAGTTGTTGGCGGCCAGGGCCTGCTGGACGTCCAGGGCGGTCACCCCGTGGGCCGCCATGCGCTTGGGGTCCAGCCAGGCCCTCAGGGCGAATTGGCGGGCCCCGAGGATCTCGGCGGTCTGGACTCCCTCGATGGAATCCAGCTTGGGCTTCACCACCCGGGCGAGGTAGTCCGTGATGCCGTTGGCCGGCAGCACGTCGCTGTAGAAGCCGAAGTAGAGCGAGTCGGTGGTCTGGCCGATCTGCACCGTGATCACGGGCTGCTGGGCCTGGGGGGGCAGCTGGTTGCGCACGGAGTTCACCTGGGTGGTGATCTCCGTGAGGGCGCGGTTGGCGTTGAAGTTGAGCCGGAGGGTGGCGGTGATGGTGGAGAGGCCGTTGACGCTGCTGGAGGAGAGGTAGTCGATGCCCTGGGCCTGGGCGATGGCCTGTTCCAGGGGCTGGGTGATGAAACCGGCCACCGTCGCGGCGTCGGCCCCGTAGTAGGCGGTGTTTACGGTGACCACCGCGTTCTCGGTCTTCGGGTACTGGCGGATGGCCAGGTTGAAGAGGGAGCGCAGGCCCAGGACCAGGATCAGGAGGCTGACCACGAGGGCGAGCACCGGCTTCCGGATGAAGGCGTCGGTGAAGTTCATGGCCGGCGCTCACTGCTCTTGGGGGGCGGGGGGCGGTTCGTTGGCGGGGGGGGCGCCGTTGTTGACGATCACGGGGGTGTCGTTCTTCAGCTTCAGCCCTCCGCTGGTGACCACCTGGTCCCCTTCCTCCAGGCCCTTCAGGATGGCGACCTGGTCGCCGCGGGTGGGACCGGTGACCACGAAGACCTGGCGGGCCAGGGGCAGGGCCCCGCCGGGGCGGAGGACGAAGACCGTGGCGCCGTAAGGGTTGTAGGTGATGGCCGTCTGGGGGAGGGTGAGGCTGCGGCGGCGGGCGCCCACCTCCAGCTCGACGCTGGCGAACATGCCCGGGACCAGCTCCCGGCGGGAGTTGGGAAGGGTGGCCTCCACCTGGACGTTGCGGGTGGCGGGGTCCACCTTGGGGTTCACCGCCGTGACCCGGCCGTCGAAGGTGCGCCCGGGGAAGGCGTCGAGGGTGACGCGTACCTTCTGGCCCAGGGCCAGTTCCCCCAGGTCCCGCTGGGCCACGTGGAAGTCCATACGGATGGGGTCGAGCTGCTGGAGGGTGGCCACGAGGGTGCCGGCGGCCAGGTAGGTGCCGGGGCTCAGGGAAAGGATGCCCATCCGGCCCGGGAAGGGGGCCCGGAGCTGTTTCTTGGCGGCCAGGGCGGCCTGCTGCTGGGCCGCCGCCCGTCGGGCGCGAGCCTCCGCCTCCGCGCCGTCGTAGTCCGCCTGGCTGATGATGCGCGCCGCCGCCTGGTCCTTCGCGCGGCGGAAGGTGAGCTCGGCCAGGGCGGCGGCGGCCTCCATCTGCCGAAGCTGGGCCCGCTCGGCCTCGTCCTGGAGGGTCACCAGGACCTGCCCTTGGTCCACGTCCGCCCCGGAACTCGTGTGAACCTGGGCCACCACCCCGGCCCCCTCGAAGGCCAGGTCCGCCCCCTTCGCCGCCCGCAGGGTCCCCACGGCGCTGAGGGTGGGTTGCCAGTCCTCGTAGCGGACGGGGGCGGCGCTCACGGTCTGGGGGGGAGGGCCCAGGGCGGCCATGGCCCTGCGGTCCCGGCGGCCCTTGTAGGCGTTGATTCCCGCGATGCCCCCCACCAGGGCGGCGACCCCCGCCAGCATCACCGCCATGCGCTTCGTCGTCCCCCCTCCCACGGATGCGCCTCCCAGCCCTTGATGAACGGTTCGGAACCTTGGGATCGATGGCTAAGTGTTGGTCCGTTTCGGTCCCCAACCCCCCTCCGAATTCAAGAATCCCCCGATCCTCGGCGATAAGAGGTCCTAGAGAGGTACTCCCATCCGGAAAGGAAGCATCATGGACGTCCCGATTTTCCGCCGCCAGCGAGGGTTCACCCTCATTGAAGCCGCCGTCGCCATCGCCGTGGTGGCCATCCTTTCGGGGATCATCGTGCCCCTGGTGGTGAAGAACCTCCAGGACAGCCAGAACGCCCGCGCCAAGAACGATATCCAGGTGATCGCCGCGGCCATCGCCAGCGAATTGAAGGACACCGGGAGCCGGCCCACCAAGGCGGGGACCGCGGGCTCCGACGGCACGGGGGTCACGGACAGCAACTGGGTGAGCGGCTCGGGCACCGCCCCCACCAACGTCACGGCCACCAGCACCACCAACAACACCTTCCTCCAGATCTTCGCGGGCCTGAACGGCTCCCTGGCGGCCTCGGCGCCCCAGAGCCTCTTCGGCACCACGGCCGGCAACGAGTTCAGCTACAAGGGGCCCTACCTGGCCGCGGACGTGTGCCAGAAGACGGACCCTTGGGGCCACACCTACTGCATCTTTGGGTACAACGCCAACGGCCAGACCAACAACTCCCCCATCTGGGTGGTCTGCTCGGGGCCGGACGGCACCGTCAACACCACCGCCAACGCCGTGTCCACCTCGGCGGGGCTGCCGGCGGTCTGGACCTTCTCCGGAACCTCCGCCGACGACATCGTCGTCCGCGTGAACTGAGGCTCCCTTCAACGTCCTTCGGGCCCGCCGCGAGACGGGCCCTTTTTGAATCGGCCCCCCATGCCCGAAGCCCCAGCCCCTTCCTCGCCGGCCGCCCAGGCCCCGGCCCGCCCCCGGAAGATGCTGGGGGAGCGCCTGGTGGACCGGGGGGTCATCACGGAGCGCCAGCTGGAACTGGCCATGCGCGAGCAGAAGCGCACGGGGACCATGCTGGGCGAGATCCTCACCTCCCTGGGCTTCGTGACCCAGCAGATGCTGTCGGCGGCGCTGGCGGAGCAGGGGGGCGTGAGCTTCGTGGACCTGGGGGACCGGCTCATCCCCGAGGAGGTGCTGGCCCTGGTGCCCGAGGGCATGGCCCGGCGCCTGAACGTCCTCCCCCTGGACCATCAGGGGCCCGAGCTGACCCTGGCCATGGCCAACATCTACGACATCGAGGCCCTGGGGGAGGTGGAGGCCCACACCCGTCTTCGGGTGAAGGTGGTGGGGGCCCCCGAGGAGGACATCCACGCCAAGATCAGCGAGGCCTACGGGGAGCAGCGCTCCATCGAGGAACTCATCGAGGAGGCCATCCAGTCCGCGGTGGGGGAGGGCCGGGGGGGCTCGGACCAGGAGCTGCTGCCCATCGTGAAGGTGGTGGACCAGCTCATGCTCAAGGCGGTGAAGGACCGGGCCACGGACCTCCACGTCCAGCCCTCGGAGCGCACGGTGCTGACCCGCTACCGGGTGGACGGGGCCCTCCAGCAGGGGCCCAGCCTGCCCAAGGCCATCCAGAACGCCGTCATCGCGCGGCTCAAGATCATGGCCGAGGTCAACATCGCCGAAAGCCGCCTGCCCCAGGACGGGAAGTTCCGCATCACCCTGGGCCGCCGGCAATTCGATGTGCGGGCCAGCTTCCTGCCGAACACCCACGGGGAGAAGGTGGTCCTGCGTGTGCTGGACAAGTCCAAGCTCATCATGGGCATCGAGCAGCTCGGCATGCCTCCCGCGATCCTGGGCCACTTCAAGACCATCCTGGAACGGCCCCACGGCGTGATCCTCGTGACGGGCCCCACGGGCTCGGGCAAGACCACCACCCTCTATTCGGCCCTGAACAGCATCAACACCTCCGACCGCTGCATCGTGACGGTGGAGGACCCGGTGGAGTACGAGCTGCCCCTCATCACCCAGGTGCAGGTGAACGTGAAGGCGGGCCTCACTTTCGCGGCGGGCCTGCGCAGCATCCTGCGCCAGGACCCAGACATCATCCTCATCGGCGAGATCCGGGACGGGGAGACGGCGGGCATCGCCATGAGGGCCGCCATGACCGGCCACCTGGTGCTTTCCACCCTCCACACCAACGACCCCGTGGGGGCCATCCCGCGGCTGCGGGACATGGGCGTGTCCCGGCTGGAGCTGGCGGCGGCCCTGCAGGGCATCCACGCCCAGCGGCTGGTGCGGATGAACTGCATCCACTGCAAGGAGGCCTACCAGCCCGAGGCCGAGGACCTGCTGCTGCTGCCGCCGGACCAGCGGCGGGGCAACTGGATGCGGGGGGTGGGCTGCCCGGCCTGCGAGCACAAGGGCACCCGGGGCCGCAAGCCCATCCACGACCTCCTCTACATCAGCCCCGCCGTGCGGGAGCTGGTGGCGAACGACGGGTCGCTGGCGGACATCGAGGCCCAGGCCCGGAAGGAGGGGAAGACCAGCCTCTTCGACCACGCCCTCAGCTTGGCCCAGGATGGCATGATCCCCTTGTCCGAAGCCATCCGCGTCACCATGGTGGAGGAATGAGGCCCCGCCCCCGCCCCCGCCCCCGCCCCCGGACCCAGGACTCAGGACTCAGGACCCAGGAGTCCTAGATGCCCACCTACGCCTTCACCGCCCGGAGCCGGGACGGCAGGTCCCTGAAGGGGATCCGGGCGGCGGCGAACGAGGCGGCCCTGGCGGCGGAGCTGGCGGCGGAGGCGGCCTTCCTCGTGAAGGCCGAGCCCACGGGGGACCGCCAGGCGGCCGGGGGAAAGGGCCGGCTTCGGCTCAAGCGCAAGGAATTGGCGGCCTTCCTGCTCCACCTGGCCAGCTACGTGGAGGCGGGGGTGCCCCTGCTGGGGGCCCTCCCGGACTACCGGCTGCCGGAAAACCCCGCCATGGACCCGGCCAACCACGACATGCCCCGGCGCATCGAGGGGGGCCCCAGACTTTCGGAGGCCATGTCGGCCTATCCCACCATCTTCACCCCCCTGCAGGTGAACATGGTGCAGGCGGGGGAGAGCAGCGGGAGGCTGGACGAGGCCATCCAGGAGGTGATCCGCCTGGTGGAGTGGGAGGAGCAGTTCTCCGCCCAGGTCAAGCAGGCCAGCACCTACCCCATCATCGTCCTTTCCCTCATCGGCCTCATCGTCGTGGTGGTCTCCATGGTGGCCCTGCCGGCCATCCTCAAGCTGCTCCGGGACTTCCACGTGCCTCTGCCGTTGGTGACGCGGATCTTCATGGGCCTGGGCGATTTCATGGTGAGCTACGGCTGGCTCCTGCTGGTGGTCCCCCCCCTGGTCTACGGGGGCATGAAGATGGCGCTGCGCCGGCCGGACGTCCGCCTGGCCTGGGACACCTGGATCCTGGGCCTCTGGGTCATCGGTCCCCTGGTGACCAAGCTCTCCCTCTCCCGCTTTTCCCGCTTCTTCGCGGCCCAGTACCGGGCGGGCATCCCCATCATCCAGGTGCTGAGGGACTGCGAAGGGGTCACCGGCAACGCCCGGCTGGCGCTCTGCGTGCGGCAGATCCGCGAAGGGGTGGAGCGGGGCGAGGGCCTGGCCCTCATGGCGGCGGAGGTGGGCTACTTCCCCAAGCTGGTGGTGCGCATGCTGGCCATCGGCGAGGAGGCCGGCAACCTCGAGCAGACCCTCGCCAAGGTGAGCGCCTACTTCGACGCGGAGGTGCAGGCCTCCATCAAGCGGGCCTTCCAGATCCTGGAGCCGGTGTTGATGATCGTGCTGGCCACCATCCTGATCTTCGTGGCCGTGGCCATCCTGCTGCCCATCTACACCCTCATCGGAGGCATCAATGCCAATGCGCGCTGATGCCCCCACCCGGGGCTTCTCCCTCATCGAGGCGGTGGTGGCCCTGATGATCCTGGCCATCCTGGCAGGGGCCATCGCCCCCCTGGCGGTGAAGGCCCTCAACCAGCAGCGGGAGTACAAGACCCGGGATTCCCTCAAGGCCTGCTTCGAGGCCTGCTTCGGGGCCCGGGACCGCCGGGTAGCCAACATGAGGGCGGACTTCGGCTTCGATCCCGCCAGCTCCCTGTCGGGCCTCGGCCTGATGGTGAATACCGGCGGCACCCTTTGGTCCGGCGTGCCCGTCTACGGCTACAACAACTCCGCTAGCTTCCTGTGGGGCTGGAACGGGCCCTACTGGGCCGGCAGCGTGGACGCCAGCAACAACCCCGTGGACGCCTGGGGCCACGCTATCCAGCTCACGGTCTCCGGGGGGGCCTTCCAGGTGGTGAGCGGGGGGCCCGACGGCAGCGTCGCCACCGCGGGGGACAACTTGGTCTATCCCAACGTGGCCCCCAGCTACCTGGCCTACAACGCCACCGTGAACGTGGTCATCACCCGGGCCTCCTCCAGCAGCTCGGGCTCCCTCGTGGTGCAGGCCCCCTACGGCGCCAGTGGGGGCGTCACCACCCACGCGAGCCCGAGTTTCAGCGGTACCCCGTCCATCGGGACCCTGGGTTCCCTG
>CAYSXG010000111.1:0-8405 GCA_964434895.1 uncultured Solibacteraceae bacterium
CCGATGTGTCCGTCGTGATTCCAGGGTAACTCCACCCTCCCCTCCAGGTGGTGGTCCGTCATGAAGCGGCCTCGCACCCGGGCAACCGAGGCCCGTCGAAGGGTCTCGGTCCACCGGGGCTCCCCCAGCCGGATGCGAAGCAGGCGCCGGATCCCCTCCTCCCCGTAGGGGCCGGGGTCGCCCTCCACCAGAACGCGCCGCACCACCGCCGGGGAACCCAGCGATACCTGAACCACCAGATCGAGATCCTGGCCCTCCCGTTCCAGGCGCAGGGAGGCTTCCGGATAGCCCAGGGCCTGCAACCTTTCCTCCCCCCTCTGCCGCCAGGCCTCTCGCCGCCGATCTCCCAGGCGGATTCCCGTCCGAAGGGAGGGCATCAGGTCCCGTCGCAGGGAAGGCGGGAGGGGGTCCCCCTCCCAATGGATGGACCGCAGTTCGGGCCAGGGATCCAGGCGCACCCAGGCCCCTCCGCCCTCCCCCTCGACCTCCACGGCCCGGAAGCGGTCCGTGGCCCGGATGGCCGCCAGGGCTTGGGCCAGGGCCTCGCTGGAAGGAGCCTGGGAGCCCCCCGCCGCGGCCGCGGCGAGGGTCCGGTCTTCCGGGCTCCCTCCACGGAAGGGGGGGGGAAGGGCCGACTGGGCCCCAAGCGAAGCCGCGCCCCCCAGGGCCACCGCCAAGGCCATCCAGGGGGCGCGGCTCACGGAGCCCGGGGCTAGAAGCCGACCAGGGCTTCGTCCTCGGTGTCCTTCACATCGAAGACCGAGTGCAGGCTCGTCATGGTGATGAGGCTGAAGATGCGGGAGTTCATTCCGCAGATGCGCAGTTCGCCGCTCTTGTTCTTCACCGAGGTATAGCATCCCACGAGCTCACCCACGCCGCTGGAATCCAAGTAGCTGACCTTGGTAAAGTTAAGTAAAATCTTCCGCCCCCCCTGCTCCAACGTGGTCCGGACGGCTTCGCCCAACTCCTGGTCGCCATCCCCCAGGGTGATCTTGCCCTCGGGATAGATGATGATGACGTCGTTGTGGTTACGGGTCGTGAGCTTCATGGGTCTCCCCCGGGAGTCAGGGGCCCAGGGTAGCACCGGATCCCACCGCCGGCGCAAGGGGAAGGAGGGAGGAGGGTTCCGGCATGTCCCCTGCAAGCTCTCCATGTCTTCGTTCCCTTCCTGCACGGTGTCCCGGTGTTCGATATCCTCTCCCGCTCCCCGCTGGTCCAGACCATGGAACCCAGCCTGAGCCTGGCCGTTCGACGCCTGGACCTCATCGCCGGCAACCTCGCGAACCTGGACACGCCGGGCTACCGCACCCGGGACTTCGACTTCCACGGAGCCCTCAAGGATGCGCTGGCGGGCCTGCCAGGGCAAAAACTGCCCTTGGCCCACACCCACCCCGCCCACCTCCCCGGAAGTTCCGGTGCCGCCTGGCCCCCCCCCCAGGAAGTGGCCACGGGCCAGGAGCGGAACGACGGGAACAACGTCAATCTGGACCGGGAGACCATGCTGCTCCAGCGCACCCAGAGCAGCTACGTCATGGCCTCCACCTTCCTTCAGGGCGAGGTCCGGCGAACCCTCCAGGCCATCCGCGACGCCAAGGCCTGAACCCGAGGACCCCCACCATGAGCTTCGGAAAGATCTACGACATCGCGGCGAGCGGCATGGCCGCCCAGCGGCTGAGGGTGCAGCTGGTGGCCTCCAACATCGCCAACAGCGAGACCACCCGAACGCCGGGAGGGGGTCCCTACCGGAAAAGGGACGCGGTCTTCGAATCCTTCGATCTGGGCGCCGCCTCCTACGGTCAACCCCACCTGGGGGTCCGCGTGCGCGAGGTCCGGACCTCCGACGAGCCCTTCACCCTGAAGTACGAACCCGGACATCCCGACGCCGACGGGGAGGGCATGGTCCGCTACCCCAACGTGAACCCCATGGACGAGATGGTCAACCTCACCGAGGCCGGCCGGGCCTACGAGGCCAACGTGGCCGTGGTGAGGGCCGCCCGCACCATGAGCCAAAGCGCCATCGACCTGCTCCGAGTCCAGTGACCCCCTGACGGATTTCCGACTGGCACCCCCCCCTTATCCACCCCATCCCAATCCGAACGCTGGCCCCCCCCCGCCCCCTCATCGGCACCATGGACTCCAATGGGCCCCCGGAGCCTCACCGGCCTGTCCCCCATGGCCCCCCGGGGCGGCTCCGGGCAATCGGGGCCCCAGGGCCTCGGGAACGGCCTCCCCGGGGGGCCCAGCTTCGGCGACATGCTGAAGCAGGCCCTCCAGGACGTGAGCGCGGCCCAGGAGCAGGCCGAAGGAGAGGCACGGAACTTGATGACGGGGGAGGGAGCTGACATGCATTCGGCCATCCTGGCGGTCCAGAAAGCCGATGTCAGTTTCCAGATGATGATGGCCGTCCGATCCAAGCTGATCGATGCCTACCGCGAGGTCATGAGGATGCCGATGTAGGCTCCCCTTTCCTCATCCCCATGGGGAAGGGCCCGGCCACTGAAAGGTTGGCATGGCCGGGGAACAGAACCTCGCAGATCAGATCCGGAAGGCCCTGGAGGGCATGACTCCCACCCAGCGGGGGATGCTGGCGGCCATCGGCCTGACCGTGGCCCTGGCCCTGGCGGCGGTGGGCATCTGGGCCAGCCAGGACCCGATGGCCGTCCTTTTCTCCAACCTCCAGCCCCAGGACGCCAACCAGATCGTCGAGAAGCTGAAGAAGATGCCTGGGGTGACCTACAAGCTCTCCTCGGACCAGCGCACGATCTACGTGGCGGAACCCAAGGTGGGGGAGCTGCGCATCCAGTTCGCCGGGGACGGGCTGCCCCACGGGGAGGGCATCGGCTTCGAGAAGCTCGAGACCCCCAGCCTCATGGCCACGGACTTCACCCAGAAGGTCATCCATCGCCGGGCCCTGGAATCGGAGCTGTCCAAAACCATCAAGTCCGTCCAGCAGGTCTCCGACGCCACCGTCCATATCACCCCGGCGGGGGACAGCCCCTTCGTGAGCGACCGGGAGGACGCCAAGGCCTCGGTGCTGCTCAAGCTCAAGGGCAGTCGCGTCCTGCCGGAGGAGAACACCCAGGCCATCGTGAACCTCGTGGCCGCCAGCGTCGAAGGGCTCAAGGCCGATAACGTGGTGGTCATCGACCAGTACAGCCGCATCCTGTCCCGAAGCGGGAAGGACCCGATGGTGGGGGCCTCCGACGCCCAGAAGAAGGTGCAGCGGGAGGAGGAGGAATTCCTGGTCCGCCGGGTCACGGAGCTGCTGGAGCCCGTGGTGGGGCCGGGGAAGGTGAGGGCCACCGCCCACGTGGACCTGGACTTCGACAAGGTGAAGATCAACGAGGAACGCTTCAATCCCCAGGAGCAGGTGGAGCGCAGCGTCCAGCAGAAGGAGGAGAAGTCCGAAAAGCGCGAGGCCGGGGCCGGGGTCCCGGGCACCCCCTCCAATGTGGCCCCCGCCACCGGGGGGGCCCAGGCGGGGGTCCTGGAGAAGATCGAGAAGAAGGACACCACCACCAATTTCGAGATCAGCAAGACCACGAGGGCCGTGGACCAGGCCCCTGGCTCCGTCAAACGCATGTCCCTGGCGGTGGTGGTGGACCACGCCACCCAGTGGGACAAGGACGCCAAGGGGGAGCCCGTCGCCAAGCCAAATCCCCGAAGCGCCGAGGAGATGAAGAAGATCCGGGACCAGGTGGCCTCCGCGGTGGGCATCCGCGCCGAAAGGGGGGATCAGCTCACGGTGGAGAACATGGCCTTCGCCTCCCTGACCAACCCCCTGGAGGAGGCCCAGGCCAAGAAGCAGTGGTGGATCGATTTCGGATACAAGCTGGCGCCGCTGCTGGCTTACCTCATCCTTGGGCTGGCGGTCTTCTTCCTCGTGGTCCTCCCCATGCTGAAGAAGCTCTCCACCGCCATCAGCCGGCCTTCGCCCTTGAAGGTGGAGGGACCGGAGGGGGAGCTGGGCATGGGCGGGGCCCCGAAGATCACCAAGGTCAAGAGCATGGAGGAGCTCCAGGCGGAGATCGAGGCCGAGCTCAATATGGAGAGCGCCACCATGGCCCCGGAGGCCCAGCGGCGCCAGCTCATCAAGAAACGGATCGGCGAGGTGGTGGAGTCGGACCCCGAAGCCATGGCCCACCTCATCCGGTCCTGGCTCCTTGAGGATGGACGGTAGCGATGGCCAAACTTTCAGGCGCCCAGAAGGCTGCCGTCCTCATGGTGAGCATGGGGGACGAGACCTCGTCAGCCATCTTCAAGTTCCTGCAGGAGGAGGAGATCCAGCAGATCTCCAAGGAGATCGCCCTCACCAAGAGCATCGCCCCGGATACGGCGGACGAGGTGCTGGAGGAATTCCACACCATGTCCCTGGCCAAGAGCTACATCACCCAGGGGGGCATCGAGTTCGCCAAGAAGCTGCTCATCAAGTCCGTGGGTCCCGAGGCGGCCCGCAAGATCATCGACCGCCTTACCAAGGCCCTGGAAAGCAGCGCGGGCTTCACCTCCATCGAAAGGGCCAACCCCGCCCAGCTCTCCAAGTTCATCCAGAACGAGCACCCGCAGACCATCGCCCTCATCCTCGCCCACCTCAACGCCAGCCAGGCCGGGGACCTCATCCAGAGCCTCCCCGAGGCCCTGCGCTCGGACGTCTGCATGCGCATGGCCAACCTCCAGGAGATCAGCCCCGAGGTGGTGCGGCGCATCAGCCTCATCCTCGAGCAGAAGCTGGAGGCCCTGGGCTCCTTCGCCACCGAGGCCTACGGCGGCGTCCGGGCCGTGGCCGAGCTCTTCAACCGCATGGACCGCAACACCGGCCGCCAGGTGCTGGAGAAGATCGAGACCGAAAATCCCCAGCTGGCCGCCAGCATCCGCGACCTCATGTTCGTCTTCGACGACATCCTGCTCATCGACGACACGGGCATCGGCGAAATCCTCAAACGGGCGGACAAGAAGGTGCTGACCATCGCCCTCAAGGGCACCAGCGAGGAACTCCGCAACCAGTTCTTCCGCAACATGTCCAGCCGCGCCGTGGAGCTCATGAAGGAAGAGATGGAGTTCATGGGCCCCATCAAGCTCAAGGACGTGGAAAAGGCCCAGCACGAGGTGGTGGAGATCGTACGCCAGCTGGAGGAGGAGGGCGTGCTCTCCATCGGTGCCGGCGGAGGCGAGGACTATGTCCAATGACCGCATCATCCCGGCCGCGGAGGCCCGTTCCAAGGACATCGAAGGCTATCCCTACTTCGCCGTGGAGCTGACCCCTCCGGTGGAGCGGATCCTCCCGGACGCCCCCGAGGACGACAGCCCCGTGGCCAGCGGCTTTACCTCGCCGGAGGAGGAGGCCCAGCGCTTCGCCTCCACCGAGCACCGCATCCAGCTGAGGCTCCAGGAGGCCGAGCGGGAGGCCCTGGAGATCCAGCGCCGGGCCTACGAGGAGGGCTTCGCCTCCGGCGAGGCCGAGGGCCGCTCCTTCGGGGAGAGCCAGTACGTCACCTACATCCAGCAGCTGGAGGGCAAGCTGCGGGAGCTGGAGGAGATCGCCCGGCAATTCGAGCGGGCCCTCCACGACGAGGTGGCCGCCCTGGCCCTGGCCGTGGGCGAGCACATCGCCGCCCAGGAGATCCACCAGCCCCGCTCCAGCATCCAGGTGCTCATCGAAAGGGTCCTGGAGCACCACCACTTCGCCCTCCAGCAGCACCGCCGAGAGGGGGACGAGGCCCTCACCATCCTCCTCAACCCCACGGACCTCCAGCTGCTCGGGGACCGCATGATCGGCATGAGCGGCATCCGGGTCACGGAGGACGCCTCCATCACCCGCGGCGGCCTGAGGGTGAGCAGCCGGGAAGGGATCCTGGACGCCACGGTGGAGCGGCGGCGCGACCTGCTGATGGAGCTCATCGCCCGGCTCGAGGAGGAAGGGTGAGATGTCCCTGAACCTCCAGATGCTCCACGACGAGACCCGCCGGCTCCCGCCCGGGCGATGGATGGGGCGGGTCTCCAAGGTGGTGGGCCTGGTGGTGGAGTCCCGGGGCCTGGAGGCCTCGGTGGGCGAACAGATGCTCATCCACCTGGACGGGGGAGGCACCCTCACCGCCGAGGTGGTGGGTTTCGAGGACCAGACCATCCTGCTCATGCCCATCGAGACGCTGGAGGGTATCCGGCCGGGGCTGCTGGTGGAGGGCACGGGCCACCAACCCCAGGTCCCCGTGGGCGAGGGCCTCCTGGGCCGGGTCATCGACCCCCTGGGCCATCCCCTGGACGGGGGTCCTCCCATCGAGATCCAGGCCCACGTCCCCCTCCACGGCCAGCCCCCCAACCCCATGCGACGACGGCGCATCCAGGACGTGCTCTCCGTGGGCGTGCGGGCCATCGACGGCCTGCTTACCCTCGGCAAGGGCCAGCGCATCGGGATCTTCGCCGGCTCGGGCGTGGGCAAGTCCACCCTGCTCGGCATGATGGCCCGCAACACCTCGGCGGACGTGAACGTCATCACCCTCGTGGGGGAGCGGGGCCGCGAGCTGAAGGAGTTCATCGAGAACGACCTGGGCGCCGAGGGCCTCAAGCGCAGCGTGGTGGTGGTGGCCACCAGCGACCAGACGCCCCTCCTGCGCCTCCGCTGCGCCCTGGCGGGCACGGCCGTGGCCGAATCCTTCATGGCCCAGGGCCGGGACGTGCTGCTGATGATGGACAGCGTCACCCGCTTCGCCATGGCCCAGCGGGAAGTTGGCCTCAGCGCCGGGGAGCCGCCCTCCAGCCGGGGCTACACCCCCTCCGTCTTCGCCCTTCTCCCGCGGCTCATGGAGCGGGCGGGCAATTTCGAGGGGCAGGGGTCCATCACGGGCATCTACACGGTGCTGGTGGAGGGCGACGACCTCAACGAGCCCATCTCCGATGCCGTGCGCGGCATCCTGGACGGCCACATCGTGCTTTCCCGAAAGCTCGGGGCCAAGAACCACTTCCCCGCCATCGACGTCCTGGGCAGCCTGAGCCGTCTTTTCTCCGCCCTCGCCATTCCCGAACAGAAGCAGCTCTCCAGCAAGATCCGGGAACTGATGGCCACCTACCAGGACGCCGAGGACCTCATCCAGATCGGGGCCTACACCCGGGGATCCAGCCCCTCCATCGACCAGGCCATCCAGTTCCAGCCGGCCATCTCCGCCTTTCTCCGCCAGGCGGTGGCCGAGGGTACGGATCACCTCACGGCCCTGCTGGAGATGGGCCGCATCTTCGGCATCGACCTGAGGCCCTTCCTCCCCGGCGAGGCCCGCTGATGCCCCGCCGTTTCCAGTTCCGCCTCCAGCCCATCCTGCGGCTGCGGGAGTCCCTGGAAAAGGAGGCCCAGCGCCACCTGGCCCGGATGCAGGACATCCGGCGGGAAAAGGAGGGCCACCTGGACGGCCTGGTCCAGGCCCGCACCGAGGCCTTCCTCAGCCGCCGCGCGGCCCCGGGGGAGATCGTGGACCTGGAGGCCTGGAAGGCCACGGAGCGTTTCCTCGTGGCCCTGGACCGGCGCATCGCCGCCGCCGAGGAGGCCCTGGCCCAGGCGGTGCAGCGGGTGCTGGAGGCCCGGGAGGCCCTTCTGCGGGCCCACGTCCAGCACCTCTCCCTCCTGCGCCTGCGGGATCGGAGGCTGGAGCAGCATCGCCTGGAGACCCTTCACGAAGAGGCCAAGGAGGTGGACGACATGACCGTGCTCCGCTTCCGCCACCGCCAGGCCGCCCGCGCCGCGGCCCAACCCTGATCCCCGAGGAGGTCCCATGAGCCCGTCCATCCAGTCCCGCGCCTGGGCTTGGATCCTGGCCCCCCTCGCCCTCTCGGCGGGGGTGCTCTGGCTTTCGGGCCAGGAACCCAAGGACGCCAAGGCCCCGCCCACGGAGCTCAAGATCAGCGATCTGGCGGACAAGCTGCAGCTCAAGGAGAAGGCCCTGCTCCAGAAGGAGCTGGACCTGCGCCAGCTCCAGGAGCGCCTGGCCACCCTCCAGACCACCCTGGACCGGGACCGGCAGGATCTGCAGGCCCGCGAAAAGGCCCTCCAGGAGGCCCAGGCCAAGCTGGAGAAGGAGCGCACCCGGCCCGAGCTGGACCCGAAGGTGGTGCGCACCTACGAGGCCATGGAGCCCGCGGAGTCCGCCAAGGCCCTGAAGGAACTCCACGCCCAGAACCCGGAGATGGCCATCGGCCTCTTGGGGGCCATGCCCCCCAAGAAGGTGGCCAAGATCATGGAGCAGATCACCCCCACGGATCCCAAGCTGGTGGCCCGCATGCTGGAACGGGTGGCCATCACCCGGGACAAGGCCAAGGGGGGCTGATCCGGCGTTTTTGACCCGGTGGAGCGGCACGGCCCCTGCGAGGAGGGGGGGCCCGGATCCCCCCGGAGTGGAGCCTCCATGCCCTCCCCCGCGTCC
>CAYSXG010000112.1:0-8333 GCA_964434895.1 uncultured Solibacteraceae bacterium
GGCGGGCCCCTGGCCCGGATGCTGGCCCGACGCGGCGTGCGGGTGCTCCTGGCGGACCGTCGCCAGGACCTGCACGCCAACGCCTTCTCCAGCGCGGGCACCACCTTCGACGCCCTGGCCAAGCACGATATCCCCGAGGCCTGCGTGGGCAGCCCCTGGCGCCACCTGGAGATCGTCACCAGCGGGGAGCGGGGCCGCTGGGAGGGCCCGGCCCAGGGCCCGCCGCCGGGGGTGGTGCTGGACTTCGGGAAGCTGCGGACCCATCTCGCGCAGGAGGTCCAGGCCGCCGGAGGGGATCTGTGGCTGGGGGCCCGCTGCCTGCGGCGGGAGGGCCCGAGGCTCATCTTCGAGCGGGGGGGAAGGGAGATCCAGGCGGAGGCGCCCGTCATCGTGGACGCCACCGGGCCCGCCCGAGCCCTCATGCGGGAGGCCACGCCGCCGGAGACCGCCTACCTCTCGGGTACGGGCCTCGAACTGCTGGTGGAGGTGCCCCCGGGGGTCTACGAGCGCTACCGGGAGACCCTGGCCTTTTACATGGGCTCGAAGTGGATGCCCCGGGGCTACGGCTGGATCTTTCCCATGGAACCGGGCCGCTTGAAGGTGGGGGCGGGCCGCTTCATCCCCGGCGGGGCCCTGCCTCCGGGCCCCTCCCTGCGGGCCCAGGCGGAGCTGTTGCTGCGGGAGGAGCTGGGTTGCCCCGAGGCCCGGATCCTGGACGTGCACGGGGCGGCCCTCAAGTACGCCCGAGGCATGGCGGACGTCTTCGTGGACGGCCCCGTCCTGGCCATCGGCGACGCGGTATCCACCCTGAACGTGCTGGGGGGCGAAGGCATCCGCCACGCCATGGAGGGGGCCGAAATCGCCCTGCCCTTCGTGCTGAGGCGCCTGGAGGAGCCCGACGCCGACCTCTCCGCCTACCGCCGGGCCATCCACCGCCGCTTCCGGCGCGCCTGGGGATGGAGCGAGGAGCTGGCCCTGCGCAAGTACCTCCAAGACGACGATGGTCGCATCGACGGCCTGGTGCGCTTCCTGCGCCCCCGGAGCCTGGACTTCCTCGTGGACGTGCTCTTCCGCTACAACTTCGCCCGGGCCGCCCGGACCGCGGGCCCGGCCTACCTCTGGCGCAGCCTGAAACGGCGCCTCGGGGCTCTGGGGACCCGGCTCCGGTCCACCTCCGCCCGAGGGAGGACGCCCTCCTAGATCAGGCCTTCGTGGCGATCTCCGCGAGGGTCTCGTCCAGCACCCGCCCCAGATCAGGGAGCACGGCTGCGGCGGCGGCCAGGTCCCCCGAGCGCGCCGCCTGCTCCAGGGCTCCCGCGACCTTCTGCAGGCGCACCAAGCTCAGGTTGGCCGCCACTCCCCGAAGCGCATGGGCCGCGGCCTCGGCGGCCACCAGGTCCCGAGCCTCGAGACAGCGCCGCAGCTGCTCCAGGGTGCCCGCCTGCTCCTGCGCAAAGCTCTGCAGCAGGCTGTCCAGCAGGACCTGGTTCCCCCCCAGGCGCCGCAGCGCCAAGCGTGCGTCGAAGAGCGGCGCCGCGGGATCCTCCGATGGAACCGGGGCCTTGGCCGGGACTTCGGGTACGCGGGTCCAGGCCGAAAGCACCTTCAGCAGCTGCTCGGGATCGATGGGCTTGGTGACGTAATCGTTCATGCCCGCCGCCAGGCACTCGTCGCGGTAGCCCGCCATGGCGTGGGCCGTCATGGCGATGATGGGGAGCTGGGCGTGGACCTGCCGCTCCCGGATGCGCGCCGTGGCCTCGTAGCCGTCCATTTCGGGCATCTGCACGTCCATGAGCACGGCGTCGAAGCGCCCGTGGTCCACCATGCGGACCGCCTCCAGGCCGTTGTTCGCGATGTCCACCTTGAGGCCGAAGCCATGCAGGATCTCCCGCGCCACCTCCTGGTTGATGACGTTGTCCTCCGCCAGCAGCACCCGGGCGCCCTCCAACCCCACCGTCGCGGCGGGCGCGGGCGCCTTCCAGGCCGGGTGGGCCCCGGACCGCTCCGGCGCCACCGGCAGGGCCACGGTGAAGGCGAAGGTGCTGCCCTTCCCCCGTTCGCTCCTCGCCGTGATCTCGCCCCCCATCAGCCCCACCAGGCGCTGGCTGATGGTGAGCCCCAGCCCCGTGCCGCCGAATTTCCGCGTGGTGCTGCTGTCCGCCTGGCTAAAGGCGTGAAAGAGCCGCGCCTGCTGCTCGGAACTCATGCCGATGCCCGAATCCTCCACGGAGAAGCGGATGCGCACCGGATCCCCGGGCTCCACACGATCGGCCGCGACGCGCACCTGGCCCTGATCCGTGAATTTCAGGGCGTTGCCCGTGAGGTTGATGAGCACCTGCCCCAGCCGCAGCGGGTCCCCCACCAACCGTACCGGGGCGGCGGGGTCCCGCGCCACCCGGAAGGCCACCCCCTTTTCCGAGGCCCGCTGGGCGAAGAGGTCTTTCAGGTGGGCCAGCAGCTCATCCAGATCGAAGGGCGTGGCCTCCAGCTCCAGCTTCCCCGCCTCCACCTTCGAGAAGTCCAGAATGTCGTTGATGATCCCCAGCAGCGATTCCCCGGCGGCGGCGATCTTGGCGAAGTAGTCCCGCACCTTGGGGGGCGCCTCCTGCTTCAGCCCCAGCCCCGCGAAACCCAGCACCGCGTTCATGGGCGTGCGGATCTCGTGGCTCATGTTGGCCAGGAACTCGCTCTTGGCGCGGGTGGCCGCCTCCGCGAAGTCCCGCGCCGCGGCCAGGTCCCGGGTGCGCTCGGCCACCTGGGCCTCCAGCAGGCGCTGGCGTGCCTTCAGCTGGCGGGTGCGGACCCGCACCAGGGCCCCCAGGACCGCGAGGCCCGCCAGCGCCGACAGGGCGGCGAACCACCGGGTCTGGTAGAAGCGGGGCCGCAGCTCGAAGGCCAGGGCGGTCCCGGCCTCGTTCCATACGCCGTCCTCGTTGCAGGCCTTCACCCGGAAGGTGTAGCGCCCCGGCGGCAGGTTCGTGTAGTAGGCCGTGCGCCGGGTGCCGGCGTCCACCCAGCCGGGATTGTGGCCGTCCAGCCGGTACTGGAAGCGCACCTTGGCCGGATTGAGGAAGCTGAGGGCGGTGTAATCGATGGTGGCGTCCCCCCGCACCCAGGACGTGGACCAGGGAGGGGCGAGCTGCACCTGGTCCACCTGCATCCCCTCGACGCGCACCTTGGGCGGAAGGGAGTTCGGGGGGCGGGGGCGGCTATCGAGGGAGGCCAGCCCCCCCGCCCCCGCGACCTGGATCCACCCGTCCGCAGAGGGCCACAGGATCGGCTGGGCGGGACCGCCCACCGCCGTGATCTCGTCCTGGGCGCCGAATACGCGGGGATGGACTTGGGTCGCGCGTCCCTCCGCCACCGCGTCCAGTTCCTGAAGGGGCACGGCGTAGACGATGCTCTGGGCCCGCACCCAGAGCTGTCCCCGTCCGTCCGCGACGGCGCCGAAGCAGGTTTCCCCAGGCAATCCGCATTCGGGCCCCAACCGGGCTAGCTTGCCGTCCTTCCAACGGCGCAGGCCCTCCTCGGAACCGAGGATCCATACGGAGCCGTCGGGGGTTACGTGCATGCTGAGGACTTTCCGAGGGCCGGCCCCCTTCGGGAAATCCATCTTCCGGAGCTGCCCCTCCGCGACGCGGTAGAGGGCCCCTCGAATGGTCCCCACGTACATGACCCCGTCCGCGGCTTCCGCCAAGGCGTACACCTGAAGCTCCTCCAGGCCCTCCGCGGGCCCGAAGGACTGGACCAGCCGATCCCCCTCGAACACCTGGATCCCCATGCCCCCCAATCCCGCCCAGACCCTTCCCCGACGATCCGCCTGAAGGCAGCGGACACTGGACCATCTCCGCGCCTCCTTGCCCCCGCCCACCTCCCGGAGGCGCTCCCCGACCACGCGGTAGAGGCCTCCGCCGTAGGTGCCGATCCAAAGGGTGCCGTCCGGGGTCTCGGCCAGGGTCTGGACCCAGAGGCTCTGGAGCCCGTCCTTGCGGCCCCAGGTGCGGATCTTCCCATCCTTGAGCCGCCAGAGGCTGTGGGTGGTGGTGCCGCACCAGAGGGCCCCGGTGCGGTCCTGCAACAGGCAGCGGATGGCGTTGTAGGGGAGGCCCGAATCCCGGTTCAGCACCGTGACCGCGGATTGGGAGAGCTGGCACAGGCCGTTGTTGTAGGTGCCGCACCACAGGGAACCTTCATGATCCTCGCAGGTGACGGTAATCGAGTCCGAGAGGGGGGAGGTTTCCGGAAAGGAGGAAAGGGAACCCTGCCAGCATCGAGTGAGGCCGCCGTCGAGGGTACCGATCCAGGCGGCGCCGTGGCTATCCACGGAGAGGCTGTAGACACCGTTCAAGGCCAGGCCCTCCTTGGGGCCGTAAACGGTCGCCTTCGCCCCTTCCCGGTGGGCCACCCCGAAGGGACCGGTGTACCAAAGACCACCATCGGGGCTCAGGGCGAGGTTGGAGCCCGAGACCTCCGGAACCCCTTCGGCGGTGAGCAGGGGCCGAAGGCCCTTCGGCTCCACGAAGAACAGGCCCTGGGGAGTTCCGTACATCACCTCCCCGGAGGGCAGGCGCACCAGCCTCTGGTTGTTCAGGTACCGCGCGCTCTTGCTTCCGGGGACCACGCTGAAGCGCCCCTCCTTGTAGCCAACGAGGCCGTCCACCGTGCTGAACCACAGCGTGCCGTCCCCCCCTTCCACCACGGTGCGCACGTTGTCCATGCGCAGGCCCCCGGGCCCCCTCAGGCTCGCGAAGCCCTCGCCCCGGCGCACCGCCAGACCCTCGTCGGTGCCGATCCACAGCGTGCCCGCCCGATCCTCGTAGAGGGCCGTGACGAAGGAGTTGGGAAGGCCGGAGCTGTTCTCCTTGGTGAACACCGTGAAGCGTACCCCGTCGAAGCGGACCAGGCCCTGGGGGGTGCCCACCCAGAGGTAGCCGTCCCGGGTCTGGAGCACCGCCGTGATGTTGTTGCTGGGCAGGCCCTGGAGGGTGGTCCAGTTCCGGACCCGGAAGGCCGACAGCGGCTTGGTGGGGTCCAGGGCCCACCCGGGGCCCCATCTGGATAGGATCAGGCCGATGCCGAGCAGGGCACGCAGGAGGGGACGCATGGAATGGCCCCTCATCGGCAGCGGGGGCAAAGGTCTGAAAGGTCGCTCAGCGGGCCTCGAAACCCGCCCCCACCACCGCCGCGATCCTCGCCTTGCGCAGCAGCAGCGTGCGCAAGTACTCCTGCTTCTCCAGGACCACCGCCCGGCGGGCCTTGTCGTCCGGGAGGGCCTTGGGGCCTTCCACGGGGTCCGTGAGCTGGTCCAGCTCCCGCCGCACCCGGTCCAGGGCCCCCCGAATGCGGATCACCCGGATGCTGCGCACGGCGCCTTTGCCCATTCGATGCTCCCGCCAGTTGTTCTCCACCCACAGGGGCTCGTAGGACACCTCCCCCAGGATCACGGCCTCGCGGCCGTCCGGCCGCCTCACCTTGGAGAAGGCGAACTGGAGGGCCGCGCCGTCCCGGCTGTCCCCGGCGGCCACCGGGAAGAGGTCCGCCCGGTACATGCGGTCCTGATTGCTGATGAAGTTGCCCAAGGAGAAGGCCACCAGGCCCGTGCGCTTGGTCCCCGAGGCGTCCTCCACCTCCACGAGCTCCGCGGGCTGGAGCACGTGGGGATGGTGGCCCAGCACCACGTCCGCGCCGCCCCGGACGAGCTTTTCCGCGATCTCCCGGTGCCGCTTCGTGGGCTCGTGGTGGTACTCGTCGCCCCAGTGCACGCTCACCACCACCGCGTCCGCCTGGGCCCGGGCCGCCGCCACCGCCTCCAGGGCCGGCCCCAGGTCCAGGGGGCGCACCCAGGGCTCCGTGGCCCTCTTGTTCAGGTCGAGGTTGAAGAGGTCCGTGAATCCCAGGAACGCCACCTTCACGCCGTTCCTTTCGAGGACCTGGGTCCTTTCCGCCCCGGGCCGGTCCTCGCCGCTGCCGATGGCGATGATCTGGGCCTCCCTCAGGCGCTCCAGGGTCTCCCGGACCCCCTTGGCGCCCTGGTCGTAGGCGTGGTTGTTGGCGGTGGAGAGCAGGGTCCAGCCGCTGGCCCTCAGGGCCGCCGGGAGGCTTTCCGGCGCGTTGAACTGGAAGGGCCGCCCCGGCCGGCCGCTGCGGGGGGCCACGGGGGTCTCCAGGTTCCCGAAGGCGAGGTCCGCCCCTTGGAAGAGGGGCACCAGGTCCGCCCAGAGGGCCGGGAAGCCGCCCTTGGCCTGCTCCGCGGCCTGCTTGACGTCCGCGTGCATCATGATGTCCCCCACCGCCACCACGCGCACCTCCCCCAGCACCACGGGAAGGTGGGCCGAAAGGGGCGTGCGGTAGGGCTCCGGAACCTGCCGCGGACGGGCCAGCGCCCACCCACCGAGCCCCAGGGCCAGCACCCCCAACATCACGCTCCGAACCCCGGAGCTAGGCTTCACGCTTTTCATCACCGTTCTCACCGTTCATCACCGGTCATTTCATTTTGAGATGGATCCTGGACCCCTGAAAAGCCTACGGAACCGGTGATGAACGGGGATGAACGGGGATCAAGGGCCGCGCTCGCCCTCGCTTCACCGTCCATGCGGGTTCTCCTCGGGCCAGTCCTCCGGCCCGTAGAAGACCTCCACGGGCAGGCCGGGCAGGTCCGCTTCCACCCGGGCGGCGATGGCGTCCAGCTCCGCGGCCCGCAGGGGCCGGGCCTCGGGCTCCGGCGTGGGCCGGGCCACGGTGTAGAGCTGGACGCCCTGGAGGCGCCCGCCCCCGGCCCGGATCCCCCGGAGGCGCTCGATGTAGGCCCCCACCTCCGCGTCCGAGGGGCCCCGCCCCTTCCAGCTCAGGAAGAGGGTCTGGACGGTGGTGGGCCAGCGCCGCGCCGTGGCCGCCAGGTTGTCCAGGACGCGCTGGAAGGGCACGGCCGTGCGGGCGATCTCCCGGTAGTAGGCCTCGGTGCCCGCGTCCAGCTTGGCCCAGATCTCCCCGCGCCCGGCCATCATCGTTTCCAGGCCCCGCAGGACCTCCGGGGCCTGGAGGCGGCTGGAATCCGTGATGAGCACCAGCTTGACCTCCCCGAGATTCCGGGCCTCCAGGAGGGCCGCCAGGCGGGCCACGGCCTCCGGGAATTCCCGGGCGGTGGTGGGCTCCCCGTCCCCGCTGAAGGCGAGATCGTTGAGGCGCCGCTGCTCCGGGCGGGCGCTGTCGAAGGGGGCCACCCGGAACAGGGTGCCGTCCAGGGTCAGGTCCAGGAGCGTCGCCATTTCCCGCTCCAGCTGGTCCAGGTCGATGTCCCCGCGCCGGGCCGGCGTCCGCCGGTCCACCTCGCAGTAGACGCAATCGAAGTTGCAGACCTTGTCGGGGTTCAGGTTCACCCCCAGGCTCACCCCCTTGGAACGCCGGGAGATCACGGGATAGCAGTAGTCGAAGTCCTGCCAGACGCGACGATGATCGAGGTGGGCCTTGACGAGTTCTTCGTTCATGGACGCCCACCTCGGCATCGCGCTCCCCTCGATCGCACAGCCCACCGGGCTGCGCTCCCGCTCGCCACTGGCTCGCGGAGAGGGGGCCCCGGATCCAGGTGGGCCTTCACCAGTTCCTCGTTCATGGCCGCGCCCGGCGCTTCTTGGTCTTGGCCTCGGCCTCCGCCGCCGCCTCCGCCACCCGGAGCGCGTGCTCCGAGGAGGCGGACTTCAGCATGTCCGCCTTCCAGAGGATGGGCTCCGGGCGCAGGTTGTCGTCCACGGCCACCATGACGAATTCCCCGGTGGTCACGTCCCGCCGGGCGTTGGAGACCGGCGCGTACACCTTCACCTCCAAGTGGATGGTCACGCTGGTGGTGCCCTGGCGCCCCACGTGGGCGTAGAACTCGATGATGTCCCCGGCCCGCACGGGGCTGTGGAATTCCAGCTCGGAGACCTTGAGGGTCACGAAGCGACGGTTATGGCTCACCAGGGAGGAGGTGATGCCCGCCACCTTGTCCATGCGCGCCATCATCTCGCCGCCGAAGAGGGCGGCGTTGAGGCCGATGTCCTGGTCCAGGACCATTTCGCGGGAAATGAGCACGGGCGCCTCCGGCAGACCAGCATAGCCCCTCGGGCTCCCCCGGGAAGGCCGGCGGTCTGCGGAAGGGCCCTCGCTGGTGCCGGGAGGGGCGGGGCCTATGTTGGGAGCCGTCCCCCGAGGTCCCCCATGCGCCTGCTCCGCCTCCTCCCCGGTCCCGCCTTGGCCCCGGCCGGGGCCCTCCCACTTGCGGCCCAGGTGGCCAGGCCCGGCCAGGTCCACGCCGCCCCCGGCCAAGTCTTCAAAGGGGTCTTCCAGCACCCGGCGTC
>CAYSXG010000113.1:0-397 GCA_964434895.1 uncultured Solibacteraceae bacterium
CCTCGTCCGCGCCGTGGATTGCCAGATCGTTGATGCGGGTGGCCAGATCGTTGATGCGGGTTGCCACTTCTCCTAACTGCCGTTGGGTCTCCCGCCACAACTGGCGAGCCTCTTCGCGGTCCTTGCGGCGTTCCTCGGCCATACCGGCACTGAAGTGTTCCAGGCGTTCAAAGCGCTCTTCGATGTTCATGGTTAATTCACGAACGGCCCGCCGCGGCCGTGCTTCTTCATGTAGACCTGGAACTTCTTTTTCGCACGCTGCATCTTCCATTGCCGGTAGCGCCCGCACCAGTACGGCATTTGCCCGCTGACGCCAGGCAGCCTGACCTTCAGATAAAGGAAACCGAAGGTCACCCCGCCCAGGGCGGTCACCCCCAGGCATCCGTAACGCAACCAA
>CAYSXG010000113.1:407-8309 GCA_964434895.1 uncultured Solibacteraceae bacterium
CATCCCGGCCAGGTGGGCCATGGTGCTGACGCCGGTATCGGGACCCCACAACGAAAGCAACTCGATGGCGGCGTAGAGCATCACCAGGTGCTTGGCCTTCATGGGGATCATGAACATCAGCAGGACGGTTTGGTTGGGGTAAAGCACCCCGAAGGCCACCAGCAGCCCGAGAATCGCGCCCGAAGCGCCCAGCGTGGGGCTGTACCTGCCTCCCACCAGCAGGCCGGCCAACAGCACGCAAACGCCGGCGGCGATACCGCAATAGAAATAGAATTTCAGGAACCGCCGCGTGCCCCAGTCCATCTCGAGCGGCGAGCCAAAGAAGTACAGCGCCAGCATGTTCAGCACGATGTGGCCGATGCCCCCGTGCAGGAATAAATAGGTGAAGATTTGCCAGATGTAAAAGTTCTGCACCACGGCCGCGGGGATGAGTGCGAAGAGCGTGATGACGTGCCGCTGCAGGGACTGGCCGCCGACCCAAAAAACCACGAAGATCGCGGAGTTGCTGATCAGGAGCCATTTAACTCCGGGCGGGAGGGAGCCGTATACGTAACTCCTGGCCAACGGTCGCTGGCGGTCTGGCATGGCGGGTCTCTAGAATTAGAATATCAGAACCGTTTTCCGATTCAGGACGCGGGCCGATCTCCCCCCTTGCCGTACCGGTTCAGCCGCCGGGAGCACAACTGGAGCGCCCCGGGACGCCCAAGCCCCGCCTGCCCGGGGGCGGGCCGCTCCCCTGCTGGCGGCGTTGTGGGGCCCCCGGGCGGCGTGAAAGCGGGGTCTGGCAGCCCTGGAGGCGCCGCCGGACTTCCTTTGGGGCGGCGGAGTGCTGGCCCTGTGGCCGGCGGCCTGGGGCCCTCCGGGCCTCGGGGCCTGGGGGGCGGCCTTCCTCCTGGCGGCCCTCCCGGGGGAAATCCGCTGGCTGGTCCAGGCCCTGCCCACGGAGCGGGCCTTCCCCGAGGCCTGGGGGACCGGGGTCCTGCGGCGGGCCCGCTGGCGGGCCCTGGCCCGCCTGGTGCCAGGCTGGATGGCCGCGCGCCTCCCGGTGTGGCTCACGGGTTCCCTGGTCCTGGAGCGCATCTTCGGGGTGGGGGGCCCCGGCTCGGACTGGACGGCCCGGGTGGCCCTCCGGGACCGGCCCGGCCTCGCGGCCTGGGTGCTCCTCCTCGCCCTCCTGTGGGCCCTGGCCCGGGAGCGGCAGGCCGGGCCATGAACCTGCGCCGGTTCTGGCCCTGCCTGGGCCTCGGGGCCCTCGCCCTCCCGGAGCTGGGCCTGGACCCCTTCCGGGCGGGACTGGGGGCCTCCTGGCCCCACCCCCTCGGCACCGACGCCCTGGGGAGGGACGGACTGGCCCGCTTGCTTCTGGCCGGAGCCCGCAGCCTGGGCTTCGCCTCGGCGGTAGGGCTGGCCTCCCTGGGCCTGGGCCTCGGCCTGACCTTGGGGGAGTCCCGCCTGGTGGAGGCCCGCAAGGCCCTGAGGGCCCTGCCCGCCCTCCTGCTCCTGGTCCCCCTGGCGGCGGCCGTCGGAGGCCTGGGCTGGGCGGCCCTGGCGGCCCTCCTCTCCCTCCTGCAGGCCCTCCATCTCGAGGCCCCGCTCCGGGCCCGACTGGGGCCGGTCCTGCGGAGCCCCGCCTGGATCCAGGACCGGATCACGGGGCTCCAGGCCCTTCAGCGCCTCCGGAAATGGACCCCCTGGGCCCTGGAGGAGGCCCTGCCCCTCTTCCCCAGCGCCTGGATCGGCGCCCTTTGGGGGGAGGCCACCCTCCGCCTGCTGGGGCTGGGCCCGGGGCCCCAGCGGGACTCCCTGGGCCTGCTGCTCCAGGAGGAACTGCCCAAGCTCCCCACGGACCCCACGGCCCTGGGGTGGGCTGCCCTGGTCCTGGTTCTGGCCCTAGCATGGATCAGCACCCCGGAGCGCCCATGACCCTCGTCGGTTCCCCCCTGCCCGCCTTCGCCCTGTCCGACGACCGGGGCCTCTCCGTCACGAACCAGGATCTGCGGGGCACCTGGACCATCCTCTACGCCTACCCGAAGGACGCCACCCCGGGCTGCACCACCGAGGCCTGCGACTTCCGGGACAACTGGGCCCGGGTGCGCCGCCTCGGGGCCCAGGTTCTCGGCATCAGCCGGGACGGCCTCAAGAGCCACCAGTCCTTCATCGCCAAGCAGGAGCTGCCCTTCCGCCTCCTCAGCGACCCGGACACCGCCCTCCTCGGGCCCCTTGGGGCCTTTGGCAAGAAGCTCATGTACGGCCGCGAAGTGGAGGGCATCCTCCGCTCCACCTTCCTCGTGGACCCCGAGGGGATCATCCGCCACGCCTGGCCCAAAGTCCGCGTCAAAGGCCACGTGGACGAGGTCCTGGAGGTGCTGCAGGCCCTCCAGAAGTAGGCCTCAGACCGCCATGATGTTGTAGCCGCCATCCACGTAGAGGGTCTGTCCCGTGACGCCCCGCCCCAGGTCGCTGAGCAGGAAGAGGGCGCCGTCGGCCACCTCCTCCAGCTCCACCAGCTTCCTCAGGGGGCTCTTGGAGCGGTGGTGGTCCAGGATGCTGCTGAAGCCGCTGATGCCGCTGGAGGCCAGGGTCTTGATGGGGCCGGCGCTGAGGGCGTTCACCCGGATGCCCCCGGGGCCCAGGTCCGAGGCCAGGTAGCGCACGCTGCTCTCCAGGGCGGCCTTGGCCACCCCCATGACGTTGTAGTTGGGCATCACCCGCTCGGAGCCCAGGTAGCTGAGGGTGAGGATGGAGCCCCCCTCGGCCATGAGCGGCTTGGCGCCGTGGGCCAGCACCGGCAGGCTGTAGGCCGAGACGTCCAGGGCCACGCGGAAGTCCTCGCGGCTGGTGGCCACGAAGTCCCCTTCCAGGGCCTGGCGGGGCGCGTAGGCCACGGCGTGCACCAGGAAGTCCAGCTTCCCCCACCGCTCCTGGAGGAGCCCGAAGCCCGCGCCCACTTCCTCGTCGTTGGACACGTCCATCTGGAAGAGCACGGGATCCGGAAGCCCCGCCGTGAGCTCCTTCACGTTCTCCCCCAGCCGCTCGTTCTGGTAGCTGAAGGCCAGCTGGGCCCCCTGGTCCACGCAGCGCTGGGCGATGGCCCAGGCGATGGAGCGCTTGTTGGCGACGCCGACGATCAGACCGCGCTTACCCTGCATCAGCATGTGAAAGGACCTCCGGAGGCTCGGGGATGAAGGACCCAAGATAACCGCGAATGGGAGGCCCCTCCAAATGCCTCTACACTGGTCCGATGCTCCCCCCCTACCCGGCCTGGATCCTCGGCGCGGCGCTGGTCGCGCAGGGAGCCTACGCCCCCCGCGCGGACCTGGACGAGGGCCGCTACCTCAAGGCCCTGGGGGAGGCGGAGGCCCGGCTCAAACAGAACCCCCGGGAGGCCCTGGCCTGGGCCACCAAGGCCCATGCCCTTTCGGCCCTGCTGCGTTTCCCCGAGGCCCTGCAGGCCTCGGAGCGGGCCCTGGCCCTGGACCCCAACCTCGCGGACGCCTACCTCGCCCGGGGCCTTTCCCGGGGCGGCCTGGCCGTCCAGCAGCGGAACCTCGGCAGCCTGGGCAAGGCCTCCGGCGCCCTGGACGACCTGCGGCGGGCCACGGAGCTGGACCCCGGCTTCGCCATGGCCTGGACGAGCCTGGGCCTGGCCTACCAGCAGCTCCCGGGCCTCCTCGGGGGCAGCACCCGCAAGGCCCTGGCCTGTGCCACTTCCCTGCGCGGCCTCCGACCCGCCCGCGCCGACGCCCTTCAAGGCACCATCCTCAGCCTGGACGGGCGGTGGAAGGAGGCCGAGCCCTGCTTCCGCCGCGCCTTGGCGGCGGGCGCCTCCGATCCCCAGGTGGTGGCGGCCTACCTGGAGGCCCTGGGCAGCCGGGAGACCCGCAAGGCCCTCGGGGAGGCCGCCCAGCGGACCCTGCTCGCCCAGGAGGGCCCGCGCTGGCTCCCGGGGGTCGCCCATCGGGCCAAGGGGGTGGAGGCGGTGGCCGAGGCCCTGCTGGACGGGGATCGGGACGAAGAGGCCTGGAAAACGGCCAAGGAGGCCCTCCCGCGGGTGGAGGCCCCCAGCCTCCTCAAGTACGAGCTCGGCAAGATCGCCGCCAAGGGCGGCATCCACCTGGACGAGGGGCTCGCCTACCTGGACCAGGTGCTGCGGGAGCCCCTGGAGGGGGGCAGCGCCGGCCCGGCGGCGGCCCACTGGCGCCGGGGCCAGATTTTCCAGCGCCTGGGACGGACCGGGGAGGCCCGGTCGGCGGCCCAGTCCGCCCTGGCCCTGGACCCCAAGCACCCAGGCGCCACGCGGCTTCTGAAGGACCTTTCGTGAAGGACTCCGCCCTGCGGGCCGCCCCCGAGGCCGCCTGGAAGCCCTGGCTCTTCTGGACCCTGAAGCTGGGCCTCACGGGCCTGCTCCTCTGGCTCGCCCTGAGGCGGGTTCCCCTGGCGGGCATGCGAGAGGCCCTGCTGCGCGTGCGGCGCCCCCTCGCCTTCGCGTCCACGGGCCTTTACGCCCTGGCGGTGATCCCCATCGAAGCGGCCCGCTTCTGCTTCGCCGGAAAGCTCCTTCGCGAGGACCAGCCCCCCTTTCGCCGCTGGGTGCGCATCTACGGCGAAAGCCGCCCCTTCTTCTTCCTGCTGCCCGCCTCCGTGGGAGCCGAGGGCCTCGTCTGGGTCCGCCTCCGGCAGTACCACTGGAGGCACGGCTCCTGCGGGTTCGTGGTGCTCCTGACCCGCCTCGTGGGCGTGGGGGTGTGGGCCCTGGTGGCCGCCCTGGCCCTGCGCTTTCCCGACGGCGCCGGCCGCATCCTGGACCAGGCCCCGGCCCTCCTGCGCCGCCCCTCGCCCTGGGCCGGCCTGGGCCTCCTGATGCTGGGCGGAGCCCTCCTCGCCCCCGCCGCGCTGCGGCGCTTCAAGGGGCTGGCCGTGGGCCCGCGCCGGGCGGGTCCCCTGGCGGGCATGCTGGCCTTCTCCGCCGCCTCTGCCCTCATTACGGGCCTGTCCGTCCAGGCGGCGGGCCTGGCGGCCCATACCCCCATCTCCCTTCCTGCCGCCCTGGGCTTCATGGCCTTCTTCAATTTCGCCATGGTCCTTCCGGTCTCCCTCGGGGGCTCCGGTCTCCAGGAGGCCCTCATCCTGGGCCTGGGCCTCCCCATGGGCTACCCCGCCCCCGCCCTGGTGGCCTTCAGCGCCGTGATCCACCTGCAGAGGCTGGGGCTGGCCATGGTGGGGCTGGCCATGTTCCTCCTGGACCGGGCGGAGGACCCGCCCTCCCACGCCCTCCCCGTGCACCCCTGAACGCCACCCGCTCCCGGAGGCCCCCATGGGTTTTCTGTGCCTGCTCAGCGCCGCGCTGCTCCTCGCCCTGGGGATCCTCCCCTACGTCGAAGGAGGGACGGAGGAGGACGCCGTGGAAAGGCCGGCCCTGGCGACCCTCCTGGTCTTCGCCCTGCTGCTGGGCACCAACTGGGCCCTGGCCCTGCTCCACCGCCTCGACGCCCCCTCCCTGTGGATCTGCACGGGGGTCTACGCCCTCGCGGGAGCCCTGCTGCTCTACCTGCGCCGCCGCGGGACCCCGGGACGGCCCAAGGGCCCGGGACCGGGGCCCCTGGTCCTCCTGGGGGCGGCGGGCCTCCTCGCCGCCGGCCTCTACATGCTGCTCCGGGGCGCCCTGGTCCCCATGTGGGAATTCGACGCCCTTTCCTACCACTACCCCAAGGCCGTGGAGGTCCTACGCACCCACGGCATTCCCCACATCCCTTCCGGGGACTTCCGGGTGGTCTACTTCCCGTGGAACTACGAGCTGCTGATCGCGGATGCCTTCCTCATGACCCCCGGGGACGGCCTGATCCACCTCATCGGCATGCTGGCCACCTTCGGCTTCGGGGCCTTCGCCTACGCGGCCTTCCGGAGGTCCTGGCCCCGGACCACCGGCACGGACGCCTTCCTGGGCGCCCTCTTCGTGCTGGCCACCCCCGTCCTCGTCCTGCAGACCGCGGACTTCAAGAACGACGTGCTCTTCGCCTTCTTCATGCTGAGCTTCCTGCACTGGGCCGCCCTCTGGGGGCCCGACGGCAAGCCGCGGGAGCTGGTGCTGGCCCTCCTGAGCCTGGGCCTGGCCTTCGGCACGAAGGCCAACGCCCTCTTCCTCATCCCGGTCTTCGCGGGGATCGTGTGGCACTTCCGCGGGCGCCTGCGGCCCCGCGCCGGCAGCCCCGGTCGGCTCGTGGCCTGGGGGGCCGGCCTGCTGTTGCTCTTCGTGCTCACGGGCTCCGCCTGGCCCCTGTTGAACAAGGCCTGGTGCGGGCACTGGCTGGGGGACTTCGCCCGGGTGGGGGGCGTCGATGGCTTCGAATCCAACGCGGTCCCCCGCTACATCGGCTTCGCCAACCTCTGGAGGTTCCCCATCCTCGCCCTCCTGCGGCCCTTCGCCAGCGGCGTGGACCGGGTCTGGGTGTTCTGGCGCCACGAGTACTGGTGGTGGCCGGGAAACCGCTCCCTCTACTGCCATTTCGGATGGCTGTGCAGCCTCCTGCCGGCCCTTCTGCCCTTCGGGATCCGCCAGCACCGAAGGGAGGACGGCGAGGCTCCGGCCTTCCGGGTCTTCCTCTCCGCGGGCATCCTCGGCTTCGTGCTGTTCTGCCTTCCCCAGCGCTACCGGGTGGACGGCATGTTCTGCGGCTTCCCCCGGGCCCTGCTCTGCATCCCCGTCCTGGTGGCCCTCTGGACCCTCCTGCCGGTCCTCGCCTGGCTCCGGGAGCGGAAGTGGACGCTCCTCTCCGTCCTGGCGGGCCTGGGCCTGCTGGCCTACTACGGGGGCCAGTCCTACACCTACCTCCGCTACGACGAGACCAAGTCATACCAGGAGCTGGTGTGGTGCCTGGACCACCCCGACCACCCCAAACAGTTCGGGCTCTACCAGGCCTTCAACCAGGTGGCCGGCCCTTCGGATCCCGTGGCCTACGACGGGGGCTTCGGGGGCTTCTTCTACCCCCTCTACGGCCCCGACCTGGCCCGCCCCCTTCGATTCATCCCCCACGGCGCCCATCCCCTCCCCGTCCCGGAGGAGTCCAAGTGGGTGGTCATCGACCGCGCCTGGAACGTCGGCTGGAGTCATCCGGGCGTGCGGTCCACCGCGGAATTCGGGCGGCCCATCCAGCGGGCCCCCAGCGAGGAGGACCTGGAGCTCTTCGGCCAGCTCTTCGCGGACCCAGCCTGGGCCCTGGTCTACAACGACCCCGGCATGAACCAGGCGATCTTCGTGCGCCGCAGCGCCCTGCGGTCCTGATTCAGGCGTTGCCGTAGATCGAATTGCGGATCATGGCGAAGCCCTTGAGGAGCTCCTCGATGCCCTGATCCAGGCTGTACCTGGGCCGCCAGCCGGTGGCCTCGATCTTGGCGTTGGAGACGATGTAGTTGCGCTGGTCCGGGTCCTTGCCGATGGAGGCCTCCTGCACCGTGAAGGCGGGGACCCGTTTCTGGATGGCCCGGCAGAGCTCCAGCTTGGAGAGGTTCGCGTCGCTGAGGCCCACGTTGTAGATCTGCCCCTTCATGGACCCGATGCGCTCCAGGCCCCAGAGGAAGACGTCGGCCACGTCCCTCACGTGGATGTAGTTGCGCTTGAAGTGGGCCTCGAACAGGATGATGAAGCGGTCGTTAACCGCGCGGTAGGTGAAGTCGTTCACCAGCAGGTCCAGCCGCAGCCGGGGCGACATGCCAAAAACTGTGGCCAGCCGGAAGCTGATGACGTTCCCAAGCTCCAGCAGGGCCCGCTCCACCCCCAGCTCACCTTCCAGCCCGGGGCGGGCGAAGAAGCCCCGGCCCTTGGCCACCACGATCGGTGCGGCGTCGGCCACCGGCAGCAGGCCCAGCCGCAGCGAGGTCTTTTCCGGCTTCATCACAGCACGTCGG
>CAYSXG010000114.1:0-8298 GCA_964434895.1 uncultured Solibacteraceae bacterium
TTCGTCTTCATCGGGGCCGAAGCGGCCGGCAACCCCTTCGTGAGGCGCTGAGGGCCGGGATTCAGCCTTTCCGCCGACGGGGACGATGGGAGCTCATGACCCCCGGGAAGCTCCGTGCCTGCGCGGCCTTCGGCGCCTGCGCCCTTGGGCTGGCCCAGGCTCCGACCCTGGAGGAGCTCCAGGCCGAGGCGGACTTCCTCCGGCTCCTCCAGACCCGGGTCATCACGGCCACGAAGGACCTCCAGGAGATCCGTGAGGCCCCCTCCATCGTCTCCGTCATCACGGCCGAGGAGCTCCACCGCTCCGGGGCCACCTCCGTGGGGGAGGCCCTCCAGTCGGTGCCGGGCCTCTATGGCGTCTACGACTTCCTGGGCTACAACGTCGGCGTGCGGGGCATCAACGGGGGACCCCGGGCCTACGGGCGCATCCTGAAGGTCCTCATCGACGGGCAGCCCGTCGCCTTCCGCTCGGATTCGGCCAACACCCTGGGTCCCGAACTGCTCCCGCTGGAACTCGTGGACCGCATCGAGATCGTGCGGGGTCCCGCGTCGGCCCTTTACGGGGCCAATGCCTTCCTGGGGGCCGTCAACATCCTCACCCGCAGCGGGGGCGGCGGTGCCTGGGTCTTGCGCGGGGAGCGCCTCCTCGGACGGGGCGGGGGGGGGCTGGAGGCGGTGGTGGAGGGGAGCGGACTCGACTGGGGAGGGATCGCCGGGCTCTCCGCCTCCGATTCGGACCGTTCGGGCCACGAACTGCCTTCCAGCTCCCCCATCTTGCGCACCCAGCCGCCGCAGGAGACCGTCTCCCGCGGGGATAGAGCCCGTCCGGCCTCCTTCTACGGCCGGACCTGGTGGCGCCCGGGGGGCGGCCTGCGCCTGGAGCTCACGGGCCACCTCAGCCGCCTGGACTCCTACGCCGAGTGGCTGGATTTCGGGACCCTCTCCCATCAGAACCGGGTGGTGCTCGATCAGGGCTTCGGGCGGCTGAGGGCCGACTGGGCCCCGAACGAGGCCTGGTCCTTCATGGCCTACCTGGCCCGCGCCCAAGGCCAGCCGGGTTCGGACGAGCGGCTCAGCTCGGGCTCGACGACCTCCTATCCCCGACGGGTCTTCGGCTTCGGAGCCTGGGACGCGGGCCTGGAGGCCCGGGTCCACCTGGCGCCCCTGAGCAGCCTGGTGGTGGGCCTGGACCTGTCGAGGGACGATGAGCGTCTTCTCGAGGTCTACACCGTCCAGGCCGGCGCCGAGATCCTCACCAGCCGCCCCCAGGGCCGTCTCCGCTTCGACAACACCGGCGCCTACGCGCAGCTGCAGGCCCGCCCCTGGCCCGCGGTGGCCCTCACCGCCAACCTCCGCTTCGACCACCACAACGTCTATGGCGACGCGACCACCTTCCGCCTCGCCGCCGTGGCGGACCTGGGCCGGGGCCTCCGGGCCAAGCTGCTCTACGGCAGTTCCTTCAAGGCCCCGGCGGCCTTGCAGCTCTATGCCCAGCCCCTCTACGCCAGGGGGACCGTCGGAAACCCGGACCCGCGCCCGGAGACGGCCCGTACGCTGGAAGGGGGGCTCCGCTGGCGGGCGGGGGAGCGGCTGGAGATCAGCGTCAACGCCTTCCGGAACCGCGTGGCGGACAAGGTGGAGCTGGTGCCCTCCGGCACCGAGCAGCAGCCCCAGAATGTCGGCTCCCAGCGCTCCACGGGCCTCGAGGGGGAGCTGAAGCTAGTCCGGGGCATCCACACCGTCTATCTGAACGCCTCCTACCAGCGCACCGACGACGTCCGGCGGGATCCCTTCTACGGCGAACTCTCGGCCCCCAGCACCCTCTATCCGGGCCTCATGTCCCTGCTGCGCTGGCAGGCGCGGCTGTCCCAGACCCTGACCCTCCATGCCGACCTGCGCCAGGTGGGGCCTCGGCGGGCCTCCAAGAGCAACATCGAGCGGAACTACCTCGAACCCTACGCCCTGGGAGGCTATGCCTTGGTGGACGTGGTGGGCACGGGCCAGTGGGGGGCCCACCGCTTCCAGGCCCGGGTCCGCAACCTCCTGGATCGCCGCACCGCAGAGCCCGGTGCCGGGGGCTACGATATTCCCGGCCTACGCCGCCAATGGGTCCTGGCCTATGCGCATTCCTTCTGAGGCCGTCTGGAAGGCCCTCCTGCTCCTGGTCCTCCTGGGCTGCCGGGACATGGCCCAGCCCGAGCGTCGCCCGGACCCCCGGGCGGTGAAGGTGGGCTTCCTGGGCAACCTCGCCAACCCCGTGGGCTCCCTGCAGACGGCCCAGGGGGCCCAGCTGGCGGCGGCGGAAATCAACGCGGCCGGCGGGGTGAACGGCCAGCCCATCGAGGTGATCCTGGCCGACGACCTGGCCGGCAGCGTTTCGGGCCTGCCCGGAACCCAGTCCCTTCTGCGCTTCGATCCCGTGGCCATCCTCGGGGGCCCCACCAGCACCCTCAGCCTCCAGGCCCTCCAGCTCGTGGGGCCGGCGGGAGTGCCCCTGGTCTCCCCGGCGGCCACCTCCGCGGCCCTCTCCAGCCTGCCCGAGGCCGGGGACCTCTTCTGGAGAACGGCCCCCTCCGACGCCTTCCAGGGCGTGGTCCTGGCCAAGCAGATTCGCGCCTCCGGCGTGCGCTCCCTCGGCCTGATCTACCGGGACGACGCCTACGGCCAGGGGCTTTCGGCGGTCTTCCAACCGGCCTTCGAGGCCCTCGGGGGCGTTCTCCAAAGCCGGGTCCCCTACGTCGCCACCAAGACCTCCGGCTTCGGCCCTGAGGTCGCGCGGCTCTTCGCGAACGGCGTGCCCGAGGGGGTGCTCATGGTCAGCCTGTCCGCGGAGGGGGCCGCCCTCACCCGGGACCTCCAGCTCTTCGACCCCCGACCCTCCCCCAGCTACTTCGGAGGGGACGGGCTCTTCCACCAGGACTTCCTGGTCAACGCCGCGGGGCCGGTGGTGGAGGGCATGCGCGGCACCAGCCCCCGGCCCCCCCTGGACAGCGCGGGCTACCAGCTCTTCCTGCAGGCCTTCCGTCGCAGCGTCGGCGCGGACCCGGGGGCCTTCTCCGCCGCCGCCTACGACGCCCTCTACCTGGTGGCCTACGCCCTGGCCGCCGGGGGGGAGAACAGCCCCCAGGCGGTGCGGAGGAACTTGGGGGCCGTCTCGCGTCCGGACGGGCCCAGCCCCGTGGCCGTGGGGGTCGGCGACTTCGCCCGGGGCCTCCAGGTCCTGAGGTCCGGCGGCGACCTGGACTACAACGGGGCCTCCGGCCGCATCGACTTCGACGCCCACGGGGACATCACCAGCGGCACCTACACCTGGTGGAGGGTGAGGAACGGCGCCTTCGAAACGGTGGAGACGGTCACGGTGCCCTAGAGGCGGGCGAAACTCACAGCTTCTCGAGCTTCTCCACCTCGGGGCTGAAGGTGACCCCCTGTTCGAACCACTTCTGGCGGCCCTCCAGGACGCCGCGGCTCACCTTCACCTTGAGGTCGTCGTCGTTGGATCCGAAGCCCGCGAACTTGGCGCGGATGCGTCGGGAGGTGGAGCGGCAGAAGAGGTCCGCGAGGTCCGCGGCCTCGCCGGCGTTGGCGTGGCCCGCCTTGCGCATGGCCTCGGCGTGGAGGACCGCCGCCACCATCGCGAAGATGTCCGCGCCGATCTCCACGCCCCGGAAGACGGTGATCTGCTTCTTCTCCAGACGGGCCTGGTATTTCATCATCTGGTGGAAGAGGGCCCGGCTGAGCTTGCGGGTGAGGCGCTCGGCGGTGCGCAGGTGCTTGGCCAGGCGGCCGTACTCGCCGTACTTGAAGGCCGTGAACAACCCGTTCCAGCGGGTGGGATACCACCAGGCGTAGAAGAGGCCCACCTTGGGCAGGCCCGCGAGCCGCTGGCCCAGGGTGGACTTGGGGTTCACCACGTCCCAGGCCTTGGAAAGGTGCATGTCCAGGGCTTCCCGGGCGATGAAAAGGCGCATGATCTCCGAGGAGCCCTCGAAGATCAGGTTGATGCGGAAGTCGCGCATGACCCGCTCGATGGGGATGCCGACGTCGCCGCGCTTCTTCAGGCTGTCGGAGGTCTCGAAGCCCCGCCCGCCGCGGATCTGGAGGGTCTCGTCGATCATGCGCCAGCCCTCCTCCGTGGCCCACATCTTGGCCATGGCGGCCTCCAGGCGGATGTCGCGGCTCTTGTCGTCGGCCATGCGGTCGCAGAGGGTGGACATGGCCTCGATGGCGAAGCTGGTGGCGGCGATGTCGGCGATCTTGTGGGCGATGGCCTCGTGCTTGCCGATGACCGCGCCCCACTGGTAGCGCTTGGAGCTCCAGGCCCGTACCACCTGGGTGAGCCGCTTGCCGCAGCCGCGCACGCCGCTGGGGATGGAGAGGCGGCCGGTGTTCAGCGTGACCAGGGCCAGCTTGAGTCCCTTGCCCTCGCCCAGGATCAGGTTCTCCTTGGGCACCTTCACGTTGGTGAAGCGGATGATGCCATTCTCGAGGGCGCGCAGGCCCATGAAGTGGCAGCGGGTGACCACTTCGACCCCCGGCCATTCCTTCTCCACGATCACGGCGGAGATCTTCTTCGTGTCGGGATGGCGGGCCATGACCACGAAGAGCTCGGCGATGGTGCCGTTGGTGCACCAGAGCTTGTCGCCGGTGAGGATGAAGTCCCCCTCGGGGGTGCGCGTCAGGGTGGTGCTGAGGTTGGCGGGATCGGAGCCCACCTGGTCCTCGGTGAGGGCGAAGGCGGACACGGCGCCCTTGGCGATGCGGGGCAGGTACTTCTGCTTCTGCTCCTTGGTGCCGAAGGTCATGAGGGGGTTGGGCACGCCGATGCTCTGGTGGGCGCTGAGGAGGGCCAGCACGTTGGCGTCCTGGGTGCCGATGAGCTCCATGATCTTGCCGTACTCCACCTGGTGCAGGCCCAGGCCGCCGTACTCCTTGGGGATCTTCATGCCGAAGGCCCCCATCTCCGCCAGGCCCTTGATGACTTCGGGGGGATACTGGCCCTCGCGATCGATCCGGTCGCTGTCCACCTGGGTTTCCAGGAAGGCCTTCATGCGCTCGTAGAAGGCCTGGAACTCCGGGCTGAAGGGCTTCATCGCCGGCACCGTCGTCAGGATGTTCAGATCGAAATTCCCGGCGAAGGCCTCCTTCAGGAAGCTGGGGGCCTCCCACTTTTCCTGCCGGGCTTCCTCGGCCACCTGCCGGGATTCCTCCTCGGTCAGCTGCTTGGGCTTGGTTTCGGGATCCTGCACGGCCGTGGACATGGGTACTCCTTGGACAGATCTGGGGCCAGTGTGGTGCGATCCCCTGCTTATCGCCACACCTACCAGGAGTCAGAAGTATTGGCGTGGACCGGGCCGCCTTCCCCTGCCCCCAGCTAAGGCTTGAATGGCTCCTTCAGCGGCTCCGAGCAGGCCAGGTCCCCCAGGTCCCCCAGGGCCTCCAGGAGCACGTGGACGCCGCGGTGCAGGTCCCGAACGGGGACCCTTTCGTCCACGTCGTGGCCGGGGTAGGGGCCGCTCTCCGGGAACCACATCCCGAAGGCGATGGCGTTGGGCAGGCGCTTGGCGTAGGTCCCTCCCCCGCTGATGTTGGGGCCCTCGGCCCGGCCCGTGCCCCGCTCGTAGGCCCGCAGCAGGCGCTTGACGAGCTTGGCCTCGGGATCGAAGGCCAGGGGCTCGTCCTCCCACCAGCCTCCGGGCTTCATATGGGCGCCGGTGCGGGCGTTGGCCCCCTCCACGAGGCTCTCGAGCTGCTTTCGCAGAGCCTCCGCGCTCAGGGCCGGCGTGCGTCGGAGGTTGATGAAGAGCCGATGGGCCCCGTCCGCCTGGGCCTTGAGGGTGGCGGGGTTGACGGTGGTGGGGCCGAAGACCGGGTGCCGGGGCAGGCCCAGGGAGGACCCGTAGATGTCCTGTCCGGCCAGGCGCACGATGGAGAGGAGGTCGTCGGCGCCGCCGGCGGGGAGCTCCCCGTCCAGCAGGCGAGCCAGGCCCACCAGGGCGTTGCGGCCGCCTTCCAGGTTCACCCCTCCGTGGGCCGCCCGCCCGTGGACGACGAGGACCAGCGCCTCCGGGCGGGAGACGCAGGTCCCGTCCTGGCGGGTCACGAAGAGCTCGGCTTCGCGGCGGAGCTCGGTCCGGAGGTCCTTCCCCGGGGATTTCCGGGCCAGGCGGGCCTGGAGGAGGTCCAGCTGTTCGGGCCTCCCCCCCGGGCCGAGGCCGATGCGGATCTCCGCCCGGTCCGGCACGATGCTCGGCGCCAGGCCGGCCTCCAGGGACAGCACCTGGAGGGGGCCCTCCCCGCGGTTCCCCAAGGGCGTGTCCACCCAGAACGCCGTCCACGCCTTCTCCCCCACGGTCACGGTGAAGTTGGCGTCCAGGACCAGGCTCAGGTCCGGGGCCCGGTGCTCCTTCAGGTAGGTGGCGATGTCTTCGTTGGTGCTCTCCTCGTCGCTGCCCACCAGCAGCCGCACGACGTGGGTGCGGGGCGCCCCGGCCTCCTTCAGGGCCTTCATGGTCATCAGGGCCTGCACCAGGGGGCCCTTGTCGTCGGCGGCGCCACGGCCCAGCATCCTGCCCTTCTTCACCGTCCCGGAGAACGGGGGGAGGGTCCAGTGGTCGTCCACGGGCTGCACGTCGCCGTGCACCACCAGGCCGAGTACCGGAGCGGGGCCCGGCGTGGAGGCGGGGAGCTCGATCTCCGTGACCTTGCCGGCATCCCTCACCACGAAGCCCAGCTCCGTCCCCAGCTCCAGGAGCCAGGCCTTTTGGGCGGCCTGGGCCGCGGCGTTCCCGGCCACCGTGGGAAAGCGCAGGACCTCCTGGAGCAGGGGGACGGTGCGGCGGGCGAGGACCCGGTCGTAGTGCGCCCGGGCGGAGGCGGTGTCGCCGGCGGCCAGGGCGCAGGCCGCCGGGATCAAGATCAGCGTAGGATTTCGCATGGTTCAGACTTTCCTCCCATCCTGCCGAAAGCGCCATCGTGGTTGACGATTCGTCCAGGACCTGGCCCGAGCTGCCGCCCCCGGGGGAGGGGGGGGGGGCCCGCCCCAGCGTGGACGTGGCCATCCTCGGCGGGGGCATCCACGGCTGCGCCCTGGCGCGGGAGTTGACCCTCCGGGGCGTCTCCTCCGCCCTGGTGGACAAGGGGGCCCTGGGGGGCGGCACCTCCCAGTGGTCCAGCCAGCTGCTCCATGGGGGCATCCGCTACCTGCTCACGGGGGACATCCACCAGATGCGCGAAGGCCTGGCCGAACGCGCCACCTGGGCCCGCATCGCCCCCTGGCGGGTCCGCTGGGAGGCCTTCTGGATGCCCCACGCCTCCTGGCTGGAAGGCCTCTCCCACCGCTTCGGCATCGGCCTCTACGATCACTGGGGCGCCGACCGGCCCGGCTGGCCCGAGGGCCTGCGCCTGGGCGCGGTGCCGGACCGGGCCTTCGGGGCGGATCCCCGCAGCGGGGAGGGGCCCTTCCAGGGAGCCACGGCCTACGCGGACCTGCTGACCTGGGACCGGGACCTGGTGAGGGACCTGGCGGCCTCCAGCCGGGCCCTGATCCTCGAGGGGCACGAGGTGGAGGCCCTTCGGGACGCGGACGGGAGGCTCACCTCCGCCCGCCTGCGGGACCGGCGGGACGGCGCCGCCCGCACCCTGCGCGCGGAGCGATGGGTCTTCGCCCTGGGCCCCTGGCACGATCAGGCCATGCGGACCTGGTTCGGGGAGGAGCGCCGCCGGCTGCGGCTTTCCAGCGGCATCCACCTCTGGTTCGAGGCCCTCCCCGGCTGCGAGCGCCCCTGGGCCGTGCGCCGCCCCGGCGGGCGCATCCTCTTCGTCATCCCGCGGGATGGGCGCCTGCAGGTGGGCACCACCGAGCGGGAGGTCCACGCGGAGGAGGGCGGGGCGGTGGCCGTCCAGGCATCCGAGCGGGAGGAGCTCTACGAAGCCCTCGAAACCTACATGCCCGGCCTCCCCTGGCGCTCCCTGCCGGTGCTCGCGGAGGAGACCGGGGTGCGCCCCCTGGTGCGCCCTCCCCAGGATCAGCGGGGCACTGCCCGGCTCAGCCGGGAGGCGGTGCTGGAGGTCCACCCTCGGTTCGAGAACGCCTTTTCGGTTCTGGGAGGCAAGCTCACCACCGCCCGGGCCCTCATGGCCACCCTTGCCACCCGCCTGACGGGGGACTCCTGCCCCGACTCCCTCCGCGTCCCGCTGGTGAAATGGGATGGACAGGGGCCGGGATTCCGGTAGAATGATTCTTCTTTGGTCCCGTAGCTCAGCTGGATAGAGCATCAGACTACGAATCTGAGGGTCGGGC
>CAYSXG010000115.1:0-7022 GCA_964434895.1 uncultured Solibacteraceae bacterium
GGCCAACCTGTTAGCAAGGCCTTCCGGGTCCCTAACGCGGTCTTGGGCCTTGTGGGCGATGAAGGCCAGGACGTCGTCCGGGACCTGGGGCAGGTCCCGAAAGAAGTCGTCCTCCATCTTCTTTTTGAGGATGGCGATGCGAGTTTCGAAGTCCGGCGGAGCGATGTCGGCGGTGAGACCCCACTTGCATCGCGTGATGAGCCGCTCGTGCAGGCCCTCCAGCTTCTGGGGGGGATTGTCCGAAGTGATGACGATCTGTTTCCCGTGCTGGAGCAGGTATTCCAGGATGTAGAAGATCTCCTCCTGGGTGCGCTCCATGGTCCGAAGGGTCTGGATATCGTCCAGAAGCAGCACGTCGTGGGCCTGGTACTTGCGGCGCAGGGGCTCGGTGTTGCGATTCTTGATGGCCGCGGTGACCTCGTGGAAGAAGCTGTCCACCTTGAGGTAGCAGATGGCCAAGGAGGGGTCCTTCCCCTGCAGGGCCTTGCCGATCCCGATCATGAGGTGGGTCTTGCCCAGCCCGGCCCCGCCATAGATGAACAGGGGGTTCATGTTGAAGGAAGTCTGGGCATCCCCGTGCTGTTCCACCACCGCTTGGGCCGCGGCGAAGGCGAGCTTGCTCCCGGGGCCCACCACGAAGCGATCGAGGGTGTAGCGGTGGAAGAGCTGGGGAAAGGAGGTGGGATGGGGGCGGGGTGCCTGCCCGTCCACCGCCGGTGGCGCGGGTTTGGCCGCCTTGGTGGGCTGGGCGGAGGAATCCCCGGACATGCAGAAGCTCAGGCGGAGATGGCCCAGGTCCGCCGCCGCCAGGGCGTCGTTGAATTCCTCCGCCAGCTGCTGCTCGATCCAGACCTTGGCCGAGGGCGAAGGCACCTGGACCCACAGGGTGCTTCCATCGAAGGCCTGGGGAACGCAGGGAGCGATCCACTCCCGAAAGCTGGCTTCGGAAAGGCGTTCCGAGAGGCCCTGGCGCAGGGCTTCCCAGGGGAGGTTGGCATCGTGAGTGGACATGGCGCACCTGGTCCGCTTCTCAGGTGGCCCACGATCGCCACCTTCGTGAGGAAGGCACGAGCCGGGGGTTGGGGCTGGAAGCGGGGAGGACACTCTAGCACCCGGGCGCCTCCCCCGGGCAACAGACCTTTGCTTGAGCATTTGGAAGAAGGCTGGTAGATTCGAAGGTTCGCCCTCGAAGGGCTCCCCGAGGTGGATCATGAAGCGCACCTTCCAGCCGAACAATCGTCGCCGTGCCAAGACTCACGGCTTCCTCTCCCGCATGAAGACCAAGAATGGCCGCCTGGTGCTGAAGCGCCGGCGGGACAAGGGCCGGCACCGCCTGGCCGTCTAGCCCATTCCCTTGGACGTCGCGGGGCTTTACCGCACGGTTCGCCATGCGGACCACGCGGTGCCTAGTACCCTGCCCCGCCCCCTGCTCGGGGCCGCCCATCCCCTGGACATTCGCGCCTGGCCCCGCCTTGAGGGGGGGGACCGGCGACGGGTCCAGGGGATGCCTGCGTCCCCGGAGGGGCCGCTGCTCCTGGTGGGGGTCTCCCGCCGCATGGGCGGGGCAGTGCTGCGCAACCGCTTCAAACGCCGGGTGCGCATGGCCTTCCTGAGTGAACTGCGGGAGCGGCAGCCTTCCGACCTGCCCCCCTTGGTCCTCTTCGTTCGACCCGGCCGTTCGGTGCCCAAGGGCCAGGACATTTCCTACGGCGACATTCTTCGTGCCCTGCGCCTGGCCCTCGGCCGGGTCTGATCTCGAGAGGCCCATGAAAAACCGCAACCTGCTGCTCTTCGTCGTCCTCAGCATGGGGTTGACGGGCGTCTACATGTACGTCCTGAACCGGATCTACCCGCCCAAGGCCCAGGTCGCGCCCCAGGTTGCGGCGGCCCAACCGGCCCCGGCCCCTGCCGTCGAGCCCAAGGCCGCGGCGCCGGCGGCCGCCCTCTCCGCCCCGGCCCTGAGGCCCATCCACGTCGTGAGCCTCTCGGAGCTGCGGCTCAGCTTCCGTTCCGTGGACGGAGCCCTTCTCCAGGTCGAATGGCTGCCGGATGGGACCCGCTTCTTTCCTGAAAAGAATGAGGCCAAGCAGATGGCCGACTTCCCCGGCCTGGGGGGCGTCCTCGGTGCGACCTTCGATCGGGTGGAGGACGAGAAGCTCGCCGACGGCGTGGCGGTCCATTTCCAGAACCCCCAAGGGGACCATCTCACCTACCGGATTCCGGACCGCGGTCACGCCGTGGACGTCAGCTGGTCCACCTCCCACGGGGCGTCCCTGTCCCTGCTGCGCCTGCCCCAGAGCCTGGACCCCGTGGCGCGGCTGGGGCGGGTCTACAGCCTGGAAGGCGGAAAGCTTAGGGCGGTCACCTGGACGGACCTGCTGAAGGACCCCATCTTCAGCTTCCTGGGGGCCAAGCGCAAGGAACTTCCCCCCGCCTCCACCCGCCTGGGCCTGGACGCGGGCCTGGAAAAGCATACGGACGTCCAGCGCACCCATTACTTCGCCGCCGCCTGGGATCTGCCCCGGGTTCCGGACCGGACCATGAACGGGGAGGCCGGGTACCACCTGGCCCCGGACGCCGGCGGCAAGCTGAGCGCCCGGCTTTACCTGGGGCCCAAGGAGCTCAACAGCCTGGCGGCCTTCGGTCCCGACTTCGCCGCCTCCGTGGACTACGGCTTCTTCGGGGCCATCGCCAAGCTCATGTTCCTGCTGCTGCGGGGCATCCACGCGGTGGTCGGGAACTGGGGCTGGGCCATCCTCTTCTTCTCCATCCTGCTGCGGGCGGCCCTGTGGCCCTTCAACACCAAGACCACCCTCAACATGCTGCGCATGAAGGAGCTGGAGCCCCATCAGAAGGCCCTGCAGGCCAAGTACGAGAAGTACGGCAACGACATGGCCAAGAAGGCGGAGATGCAGAAGGAGCTGATGGACTTCTACAAGAAGAACGGCCACAACCCCTTCGGGGGCTGCGCGCCGGCCCTGCTCCAGATGCCGGTCTTCCTCGCCCTCTGGTCCATGCTCAACAACGTCTTCGAGCTGCGGCACGCCCCCTGGATGTTCTGGATCCAGGATCTTTCTGCCAAGGATCCCTACTTCGTCCTGCCCCTGCTCCTGGGGGGATCCATGCTGGCCCAACAGGCCGCCACCCCGGCCATGGGGGATCCCGCCCAGCGCAAGATGATGCTGGTCATGATGCCCGCCATGATGACCTTCTTTTTCGCCCAAAGCCCCGCCGGCCTGGCGCTGTACTATCTGATCTTCAACCTGGTGGCCCTGTTCCAGACCTGGTGGATCAAGCGATCCTACGTGCCCCAACCCGTGAAGGTGTGACCATGCGCAAATCGAGCCTCGACCTGGATGCCATCCCCGAAAAGGCCACGGCCTGGTGCCGCGATTTGGGCCTCAAGGTGGAGGCGGCCTTCGAAGCTTCCGGGGACGAGGAAATGTTCCCGCACCGCCTGGTCCTGAAGGGGGACGACGCCGCCTGGCTCGCCGCCAATAGGGGCCAGGGCCTGGACGCCCTGCAGTACTTGGTCCACGAAGCCCAAGGGGAGCGGGACGAGGACAAGCTCTGCTACCTGGACGCCAACGGCATGCGCCTGTTCCGCATGCGGGAGATGAAGGCCATGGCCGAGATGGCCGCGGGCAAGGCCCGGGACCTGGGGGCCTACACCTTCCAGTCCCTGACTCCTCGGGAGCGGCGCTGGGTACACCTCACCATCTCCCGCCACGAGGACCTGGGCACCGAAAGCGAGGGCACGGGCACCCTGAAGGCCCTGAAGGTGTTCCGGAAGGCCTGAACCTCCGGCCGTGGAACCCATCTGCGCCCCCGCCACCCCCCTGCTGCCCGCCGCGGTGGCCGTCGTGAGGGTGTCCGGGGCGGATCTGGGCTCCCGCCTCGCCCCTCTCTGCCGGCTGCCGGAGGCTCGGCGGGCTGAGCTGAGGCGCCTGCATTGGACGGGGTCCCACGGTCCCTTGGATGAACGGGCCCTGGTGCTCTTTTTTCCGGCCCCGGCTTCCTATACCGGCGAGGACCTCGTGGAATTCCAGCTCCACGGGAATCCCCTGCTGGTCCGCCGCTTCCTGGAGCATCTGGGCTCCCTGGGCATCCGCCTGGCGGAGCCCGGGGAGTTCACGCGGCGGGCCCTTCTTCATGGCAAGCAGGGGCTTCTGGAAACCGAGGCCCTGCGGGACCTCATCGCCGCCACCACCGACGCCCAGCTGCGCCAGGCCCAGGCCCAGGGAGGGGCCCTTCCCGCTTGGATTCTGGGGGCGAAGGCGAGGTTGGCCCCCTGGATGGCCCGGGCAGAGGCGGTGGTGGACTACGGGGAGGAAGAGGGGATCTCCTTCCCGCTGGAGTCCCTCAAAGAGGACTTGGGGGATCTCCTATCGATGTTCCACGTGGAACAGGGGAGGGCTGAGGCGGCCCGATGGCTGCGGGACGGCATCCGGGTGGCCCTGGTGGGGCGGCCCAACGCCGGCAAGAGCACCCTCTTCAACGCCCTGGCGGGGGAGGACCGGGCCATCGTCACCGAGGTCCCCGGCACCACCCGGGACGTGCTGGAGGTGCGCACCGAGTGGGAGGGCCTTCCCCTCCTGCTTTTCGACACCGCCGGACTCCGGGACACCGAGGACCGGGTGGAGCGCCTGGGGGTGGCCCGGGTGGCAGGGGTCCTCGAAGGGGCGGACCTGATCCTTCACCTGGTCCCGGCCACGGACCCCGGGCCGGATCCGACGATCCTTCAAAGGCTGGCCCCCTTCGAAGGGAAGGTGCTGCGGGTGACCACCATGTCGGATCTGCAAAGGGACCTTCCGACGGCGGTCCCCGCGGTGTCGGCCCTGGGGGGGGATCTTCGGGCCCTGGGCGAGGCCCTGCGGGAAAGGTTCCTCCACGGCCGAGCCCCGGAGGCGGTCCTCGGGGCCCTGGCCACCGAGAGGCAGCGGGGCCTCCTGGCCGAGCTGGTGCTCCAGGTGGAACTGGTGCTGGCCCTGGAGCCGGGCTGTCCTCCGGAACTGCCGGCCTCGGCCCTCCAGGGCTGCTGGGGCCTGCTGGCCCGCCTCACGGGGGAGGACCGGGCCGAGAGCGCCCTGGACCAGGTCTTCGCGGGTTTCTGCCTGGGCAAGTAGGTCCTCGATTCCGGACAGTACACTGGAGCGCGGAGCCCCCCATGCACCCGAACTACGAAGCGGTCATCGGCCTGGAGATCCACGTCCAGCTGCTGACGAAGTCCAAGATGTTCTGCCCCTGCCCCAATGCCTACGGGGCCCCCCCCAACGCCCACACCTGCCCCGTGTGCCTGGGCCTCCCGGGGGCCCTTCCCTCCCTCAACCAGGAGGCCGTGCGCCTGGGCCTGCTTCTGGGGTTGGCCGTTCAGGGCCGGATCCAGCCGTGCTCGACCTTCTACCGCAAGCAGTACTTCTATCCGGACCTGCCCAAGGGCTACCAGATCACCCAGGGGCCCGTGGCCCTAGTGGAGGGGGGGGAGATCGCCCTGCCCGGGGATCCGGCGGTGCGGGGGGAGGAGGGGCCCATTCGGGCCCGCATCGAAAGGGCCCATCTCGAGGAGGACGCCGGGAAGTCCAGCCACGACCTGGACGGCGCCGGCAGCCACGTGGATCTCAACCGGGCCGGGGTGCCCCTACTGGAGATCGTGGGGGCTCCGGATCTGCGCAGCCCCCAGGAGGCCTACGACTACCTGAGGACCCTCCACCGGCTGGTCACCTTCCTGGGCATCTGCGACGGCAACATGGAAGAGGGTTCCTTCCGCTGCGACGCCAACATCAGCATCCGCCCGAGGGGCCAGGAGACCTTCGGTACGCGGGTGGAGGTGAAGAACCTCAATTCCTTCCGCTTCGTCAAGCAGGCCTTGGCCTACGAGCTGGAGCGCCACGCCCGGAGCCTGGAAGCCGGGGTCGCCCTGGTGCAGGAAACCCGGGGCTGGGATCCGGAGCGGGGGGAGACGCGCTCCCAGCGCTCGAAGGAAGAGGCCATGGACTACCGCTACTTCCCGGAGCCGGACCTCCCGGCCCTGCTCGTCGACCCCGGGGAGGTCGAGGCGGCCCGGGCCGCCCTGCCGGAGCTGCCCGAGGCGCGCCAGGCCCGCTTCCGGGAGGCCTACGGGCTTTCGGAGTTCGAGGCGGTCACCCTGCTCCAAAGCCGGGACTTCGCGGAATTCTTCGAGGCGACGGTGGGGGCGGGGGCCCCGGCCAAGCAGGCCGCCAATTGGATGCTGGGGGAAGTGAGCCGCCTCCTCAACGAAAGGGGCCTGGAGATCGCCGCCCTGGGCCTTCGGGCGGCGGACCTGGCGGAACTCATCGGCCTGGTGGAGGCCGGGACCCTCACCCTCGGCCTGGCCAAGGAGGCGGTGCTGCCGGCCCTCCTTGCCGGGGAGGGGGCCCCCGGGGCCATCGTCCGGAGCCGGGGCCTGGCCCAGATCAACGATCGGGGAGCCGTGGAGGCCCTGGTGAGGCAGGTGCTCGAGGCCCATCCGGCCCAGGTGGCCCAGGTCCGGGAGGGCCAGACCAAGCTGCGCGGATTCCTGGTGGGCCAGATCATGAAGGCCGGTCAGGGTAAAGTGAACCCCCAGCTCCTCAACGAAATCCTGGTCGAAGCCCTGAACGGGGCCTGAAGGAGTTCCCATGCAGCCCGACCTGCCCCACGGCGTCCGCGAACCCGAGCCCGATCCCATCGAACCCCTTTCGGAAGACACCTTCCATCGGGTCTACTTCGGCCAGGTGGCGGATCCCGCGGTGCGGCCCCATCCGTAACCCCCGGGGGCGGAGGGGGGAAGGTGGGGGGCACCTGGCGACCAGGGGGGCGGACGGCGGCCTGGGCGAGATAGTCGAAGGGGGCCGGCAGGACGCCGAGGAGCACGATCCCGAGCAAGGCCACTGCCAGCGCCAGCCCGCCGGCCAGCGAGGGCGCGTAGTCGGTCGCCGCGCCCTCGGGCTCGCGCATGTACATGTAGACGACCACGCGCAGATAGTAGTAGGCCCCGACCGCGGAGTTCAGCACGCCGATGA
>CAYSXG010000115.1:7032-8281 GCA_964434895.1 uncultured Solibacteraceae bacterium
GGTGGTGCTCCTGCTGATCGCCGCCGGGGCCCTGGCCTGGGTCTTCGGCCGGCGCTGAGCGGTGAACGGCCTCCTCCCTCTGGGCCGGGCCTTCCTGGAGGTCTTGGGGGGGGCGGCGTGGACCCTGCGGGAGGCGGGGCGGGCCTGGTGGGAGGCGGGCCCCGCGCCCCGGCGCCTGGCTCGGGAGGGGGCTGTGGCCCAGGCCTACCGGCAGGGCTGGCGCTCCATGGCGCTGGTGGCCTTCACGGGGCTCCTCATCGGGGGCCTGATTCATTTCCAGGCCATGTCCCAGATGTCCCAGTACGGCCTGGAAAGCTACCTGCCCAAGCTGCAGGTGGTGCTGGTGGTGCGGGAGCTGGGTCCCCTTCTGACGGCCCTGCTGCTGCTGGGCCGCTCCGGCGCGGCCATGGCCACGGAGCTGGGGCTCATGGGGCTATCGGAGGAGCTGCCTGCCCTGCGGGCCTTCGGCATGGATCCCCGGCTGCTGGTGGTGGCCCCTCGCATCCTGGGGGCCATGATCGCCCTGCTCTGCCTCACGGTGGTCTTCGACCTGGCGGCGGTCTTCGGGGGACTGGTGCTGGCCTCGGCTCGCTTCCACCTTCCCACCTGGGCCTACGCGAAGGGGGTTTTCGAGGCACTCACGCCCCTGGACCTGGGGCTCACCCTCCTCAAGGGGCTGGGCTTCGGGGCCCTGCTTTCGGCCCTCGCCTGCACCCTGGGCCTCCGGCGTCACGCGGATCCCCTGGCGGTGGCCCAGGCCACGGACGCGGTGGTGGTCTCGGGCTTCATCGCCCTCTTCACCCTGGACCTGGTCCTGGCGGTGGCGGCCTATGGCTGAGGCCCCCCTGCTTCAGCTGGACCAGGTGGAGGCCCGGGGACGGGGTGGGCTGCCGCTCTTCCAGGGGGTGGACCTGAGGGTGGGCCGCCAACACCGGTGGCTCATCCTGGGACGCAGCGGTACGGGGAAGAGCACCCTCCTGCGCATGGCGGCCCGGCTGATCCCCCCCGCCGCCGGGGAGGTGCGCTGGTCCCCCCCGCCTGGGCCCTTCCGTTCGGCCTTCGCCTTCAGGGATACGGGCCTGCTTTCTGCCCTCACCCTCGGAGAGAACCTGACCCTGCCCCTGCGCTACGGGGGGCAGGATCCCGCCCCCGCCCTGGACCCGGTGGTGGAGGCCCTGGGCCCTGGACTCTGGCCGGAATCCCGTCCCCATCAGCTGAGTCCGGCCCTTCGCCGCCTGGCGAACCTGGG
>CAYSXG010000116.1:0-5355 GCA_964434895.1 uncultured Solibacteraceae bacterium
CGGCCCATCCCCTGCCCCGGGTCCGTGCCCTTCTGGACCTGGAGCCCCCCGGTCGCTGGAACCGCCCAGGCCCCGGTGGGCACGCCCAACGCCGCCTTGGCCCCCGACGGGTCCCTGACGGCGGATACCGTGACTTTCAACGTAGGTTGCGGGACTACCTCCGGCGACTACACCTTCCTCCTCGCCAATCTGTCTTCGGTGGTGGTGGGCAACCCTTATACGGCCAGCATTTGGATCAAGGGGGCTTCTGGTCAGCAGGTGGTCCTTCGGGGAGTCGCCGAGACGGCTTACACCCTCGTCACCTGCACAGGGAAATGGGAGCGGATCTCCACGACGGAGACGGCCTTCGCGCCTGCGGGCCGCTTCGCCGTGGGCTTGCGGCAGGGCATGGTCGGGACTCTCAATGCCACGGCTACGGTGCAGCTGTGGCGGGCACAGGTGGAGGCAGGATCTGCGGCTACGCCGGGCATCCTGACGACTTCGGCGCCGGTGAGCGCCACGGGTGCCGTGCATATTGTGACGGCCTCCTCGGTAGATGATCCTTCCAAGACTGCCTCCACCGGCCTGACGGTGGTGACCGCTTCCCCTGTGACGGTCTCTCCCGTCACGCCGTCCAATCCCTCCTTGATCGCTGGGGGCACCCAGGCCTTCTCCGCCGCCGCATCCGGCGGTGCGACGAATGGTCTGATCTGGAGCGTCGACGGGATTCTTGGTGGCAATGCCAGCGTCGGCACCATCAGCGCCAGCGGGCTCTACGCGGCCCCCGCCGCGAGTCCCAGCCGGACGAATCTCTGCGCGGGGTCGGACGCCTTTGAAAGCTGGGGTGTTGTGGGTGCGGGATCCGGGAGCGCCCCGGTGGTGACGCCTAACAATGCAGTGGCGCCCGACGGCACCCTAACCGCGGATACGGTGGTGTTCAACACAGGATCCAGCGCCACACTAAGTGATTACAGCCTGTTGTGCAACGTTTTGGCTCCTACCACGGCCGGGAGCACCTATACCGAAAGCGTGTGGATTAAAGGCGCTCCTGGGCAGCAGGTGATGCTGCGCGGGGTGGGCTGGAGCGCTTTTACCCTCGTCACGTGCACGGGGAAGTGGGAGCGAATCTCCAAGGCGGAAACCGCGGTGGTGAGCGATACCAATCGCCAGTTCCAGATTGGCTTGATGCAGGGGGTATTTGGATCTGTGAATGCCACCGCCACGGTTCAGTTGTGGCGAGCTCAGGTCGAGTTGGGATCTGTGGCCACGCCGGGCATTTTGACGACTTCCTCGCCCGTCACCGCCGTGGATGCCGTCCACATCGTGATGGCGGCTTCGACAGATGATCTCTCCAAGGCCTCCTCCACCAGCCTGACGGTGGCGGCGTCCTTGCCTCCCACCATCACAGCTCAGCCCGTGAGCGTAGTCGCCAATCCCGGTCAGGCCGTCAGCTTCAGCGTGGCGGCCACGGGCACGGGGCCCCTCAGCTATCAGTGGCGGCGGAACGGGACCAACATCTCCGGCGCCACGGCGGCGACCTTTACCCTCGCCAGCGTCTCGGCGGCGGATGCGGACGCGAACGGCTACTGCGTTGTAGTGACGAATAGTGTCGGCATCGCCATCAGCTCCGCGGCCACCCTGAGCGTGATCGATACCCAGGCCCCCGTGGTGACGGTGTCCGAGACTGGCAGCACCGGCACCATCACCCTGGCCGCCACGGCCACGGACAACGTGGGCGTGACCAAGGTGGCGTTCTACGTGGATGGTCTGCTCAAGGGAACGAGTATCACCGCTCCCTACGGCATGACGTTGGACAGCGCGAGCCTGGGCAACGGCACCCATCCCCTGGTGGCCAAGGCCTATGACGCTGCTGGTAACGTGGGCGTCTCCGCCACCCTGAATTTCAGCACCTCGGGGTGCACACCGTTGGCCATTACCGGCGATGGGGGCGCCGTCACCACCACGGCCGGCCAGCCGGCCACCTTCACGGTGGTGGCCACGGGCAGCAACCTCAGCTACCAGTGGTACACCGGGGGCACCCTCATTTCCGGGGCCACCTCGGCCACCTACGTCCGTACCACGTCCCTTTCGGATAACGGAACGTCCTACTGGGTGAACGTCTCCAACGCCTGCGGAAGCCTGCGCCGCACCTACTACTACCTCACGGTGAATCCCGCCGGGGGCCTCTCCCTGAGCCCCACCAGCGCCGTGGTCCCGGCGGGCCAGGCCCAGTCCCTCACGGCCACCTTCGGGGCCAGCGACGCACGCCTCGCCTGGAGCTGCGACGGCGGCACCCTCAGCGCCACCTCCACTACCCAGAGCCCGGCGACGGTGGCCTGGACCGCCCCTGCGGGCATCGTAGGCACCTTCACCATCACCGCGACCAGCCTTCAGGATCCCACCAAGACGGCCCAGGCCCGTTTCACGGTGACCCTGGCCGGTCCTCAAATCGTCAGTTTCAGCGCCGATGCCACCACCCTCACGCCGGGGCAGAGCACGACGCTTCGCTGGACGACCCAGGGCACCGTGGGGGGTCTCCGGCTCTTCGCCGGAGCCGCCGATACCCTCGGCTTGGACGTGACCGGCACCTCCGCCCTCTCCGTCACGCCCACCCAGACGACGGACTACACGCTTCAGGCCACGAATTTGGGCGGCGGAGCCACCAAGGTCCTGCGGATCGCCGTGGGAGCCACATCTTCGGGCGGGCTCGTCTGGAAGCGGGACATGGTCTACATGGGCACCAAGGAGGTGGCCGAAATCGATAAGGACGGCACGAACCTCACCCTGGACGACCACCTGGGCACCCCGCGCGTGGTAATCAAGGGGGACGGGAGTACCCTGGAACAGAAATTCGCGCCCTTCGGGGAATCGTTAACAGATGTCGCCACCATGGCGAAGTTCGGCAAGGGATTCACCAACCACGAGCAAACGGACCCCAGCGGGCTCATCTACATGCAGGCGAGGTTCTATGCGCCCATGTACCACCGGTTCATGAGCCCAGACCCGGCGCGGGACCAGCATTTTGAAGAAACACAAAGCTGGAATATCTACAGCTATGTTCAAAATACTCCGGCCATGCATTTGGACCCTAACGGATTGAGCCTTTTGGGCTCTCTTAAGTCGGCTGGTAGCTGGGTGAAAGACAAGGTTGCATCAGCCAAAACCAACGCAGTTAGACTTTGGGATAAAGTATACAACGGCAAGGAACGAACCTTTGGTGCACATCATGAGGTTGATAAAGATAATGGCGCCAATGTCAAGGCCCTCTATGTAACACCAGCAATTGGGCTCAAGAAAACTGGGATTTCAATTGGTGCATTCAAGGAGGATGGTGCCAAATTAGCAGGCTCAGAAAAATCGGCTGTACATTTGAGCTTTGGAATGTTTAATGCTGATGTGCATGGAGGTTTGGGTGGCGCAGCAGCAAAGGCCTCGATCGTAAGTGCGACAGTCGATTGGAAAATTGAGCTACCAGGAGGGGTGTCCTTGATGCCAAACGTTGGCGCTGATGTTGGTGTGGGGCTTAAGGCCGAGGCCACGGATACGGGAGGGTTTAAGTTTCAGGGAACTGCGTTATTAAGCTTGGGTATCCAGGTTGAAGGGCTGCCAAAATGGCTTGACAAGTTGAACCCGGTTAAAAAGGCCAAAGAAAATTTGACTAAAAAATACGAAAAAAAATTTGATGTTGTTGTTCAATAAATACTACAAGTCCGTAGGAGGCACGACGGGTGAGGCGACGTGCCGGCATTGACCTCATCTCGCCCCACCGGACCCCTCCTCCAACTCCACAACCGGATCCTCCCTTCGAGCTCCCCGTGCCCAAGCCTGGAAAGGCCCCCGGGTTCGTCGGATTCCGCGGGAGCCGGGGCCTTCCCGAACCCTATCCCACCCTTCATGGAGCTCCCCATGCGCTTCGCCTCCTGCCTCATCCCCACCCTCCTCCTGGCCGGCAGCCTCGGCCAGGCCCAGGACCTAGGCCCCGGCGGCTGGCCCATCTACACCCAGGACCTGCGCTCCCAGGAAACGGCGGTGTGCCTCATCAAGGCCGACGGCCACTTCCAGAACGTCCAGCGGATGGCCATCCCGGTGCAGGCCCTGGGCTCCACGGACATCACGGACACCTGGACCTACGACGAGTGGAACGCCGGGGCCCTGGCGGTGGGCAAGCTGGTCTACATGGCGGGCACCGCCAACGTCAGCGACTGGGACGGCTTCTACCGCTGGGTCTCCGAGAAGCAGGGGGACGCGGCCTTCATGCAGTACTGCCAGCAGGCCAGGGTCATCCTCCAGGACGTGATCAACCTCATCTCCCCCAACGACTTCCAGCGGATGTACACCTTCTCCGTGCCCACCCGCGCCAACTACGCCCTCACGGTGCACTTCAAGGGGAGCCTCATCAAGCCCCGGAACACCTTCCGCGTCACCAACGCCTCGGGCCAGGTCTTCGCCGCCGACGACAACCCTTCGGGGGACGAGAACCTCACCTACAACGTGACCCTGGACCCCGGCATGTACAACGCCGTGGTGGGCCTGGGATCGGGGGCCTCGGTGGCCTTCCACTCCGCCGGCAGCCTGGATTCGGTGCAGCTCTCGGAACCCCAGGGCATCTCCTTCACCCTGCCCCTCACCGTGGCGGCCCGCACCTACACCCTCCAGGACAGCCTCCCCGCCGCCGGCGCCCAGGGCGCCTTCCCGGTGAGCCTCAAAGACCTGCCCGCCGCGCCCGTCCACCCGGCCATCCTCGCGGGCAACCCCACCGTGGCCCTCAGCAACTTCCGGGCGGACGCCCACGTGTACTTCCCGCCGGTGGTGTCCAGCGTGAACCTGGGCGGCTCCACGCCCTACTGGGTCTACACCACCCTCTTCAACAAGACGGAGGCCGCCCTCCCCACCTTCGACGGCTTCACGGCCACCTACTTCGTGCAGCGGGGCGCGGACTTCGTGAACAAGATCCAGAAGAACCGCCAGATGACCCTCCAGTAGATCGGGGCCCAAATAGGGCAGCTCCCCCCGGGGTCCGGTGGACAGGGGCTCCGGGGGAGGACAAGCTGGGGCCATCCCTCCCCGGAGCCCCCATGCACGACCTCGTCCTCCTCCCCGGGAAACGCACCCCCTTTGCCCAATACAACGGCGCCTTCCGCCATCTGCGGGCCCAGGACCTGGGGGCCCACGCGGCCAAGGGGGCCCTGGCGGCGGCGGGGGTGGAGGCGGGGGAGGTGGACCACGTGGTCATGGGCATGGTGCTCCAGACCACCAGCGACGGCCTCTACGCCGCCCGGCACGGGGGGCTGGACGCGGGCTTCCCCATCGAGACCCCGGCCCTGCCGGGGAACCGCCCGTGCGCCGCCCAGCGCACCGGGAAGACGTAACGGCCTT
>CAYSXG010000116.1:5365-8191 GCA_964434895.1 uncultured Solibacteraceae bacterium
TGGAGGGCATGAGCCAGGCCCCCTTCGTCCGGCGGGGGGATCGGCGGACGGGACTGCGCCTGGGCCAGGGGAACCTGGAAGACAGCCTCATGCAGGGCCGCTTCGATAACCACTGCGGCCTCTACATGGCCCAGACCGCCGAGAACATCGCCCGGGACCGCAACCTGGGTCGGGAGGCCCAGGACGCCTTCGCCGTGGAGAGCCAGCGTCGGGCCGCGCAGGCCTGGGAGGCGGGGCGCTTCGCCGAGGAGGTGGCCCCCATGGAGGTGGCCCAGGGGCGGAAGGCCCTCCGTGCGGAGCGGGACGACCACATGAGGCCGGACACGAGCCTGGAGGGCCTGGCCAAGCTGCCCCCGGCCTTCGGCAAGGAGGGAACGGTGACCGGGGGCAACGCCAGCGGCATCGTGGACGGCGCCGCGGCCATGGTGGTGACCACGGCCTCCACGGCGGCGGCGAAGGGCTGGGCCCCCCTGGCGCGGCTGGTGGGCTGGGCGGCCGTGGGGGTGGAACCCGCCCGCATGGGCCTGGGCCCCGTTCCTGCGGTGCGGAAGGTCCTGGAGGACGCGGGCCTGGCCCTGGAGGACATGGACCTGGTGGAGATCAACGAGGCCTTCGCCGCCCAATGCCTGGCGGTGATGCAGGACCTGGGGCTGGACCCGGCGCGGACCAACGTGGACGGCGGGGCCATCGCCCTGGGCCATCCCCTGGGGGCCAGCGGGGCCCGCCTGGCCCTGCACCTGGGCTACCGCCTGAGGGCCGAAGGCAAGCGCTACGGCCTGGCCGCCGCCTGCGTGGGCGGAGGCATGGGAATGGCCGTGCTGCTGGAGCGGGCCTGAACCCGGAGCCTGCGATTCGACGGCGCGCAACCGCATGAAACCGCGAATTATGCGAAGGATGAGCCTAAAATTACGTTATTGAACGCCATTAGAGGGTCTGCGGCGGGAACCCCAAGGAGCCCCGGAACCTTCGGTATCAGGGCTTTTGGGCCGGGAGGACGGCGAACTTCACGGACCCGTCCGGCAGGGGGCGCCAGACCGCAGGCTTGGTGGGGTCCTTGACTTCCACGGCCCCCTGCGGAAGCGCCACGAGGCGCTTGAGGGAGCCCGTGGCGGGATCCAGCCTGAACCAGCGGTAGAAGGGGTGGGCGTTGTCCATGTCCTGCCGGCCCCACTTGGCCAGGTTCTTTACCAGGTCCGGATCCGAGCCGGGCCGCGCTCCGACGCGGTTGGCTTCGGCCAGGGGGTTCTTGATATCGGGATTGAGGATGGCGTCCTCGTCCCGGGCCTGGATCAGCACGTCCCCGTCCTTCAGGGGGTGGAAGGCCAGGACGGCCTCGAAGGTGCGGCCGCCTTCGATGACCCTGTCCGTGATCTTGTCGTAGAGCCGGCCGTGATGGCGCAGGCGCCCGCGGTCCAGGTCGAACACCCAGTAAAGGCCCGTCTCCCGGTGGATCAGGACCGCGTGGCTGCCCGCGATGGCCTTGTCGCTATTCGAGGCCAGCTCCAGCAGGGCGGGGGACTTGGCCATGAAGTCGAAGCCCGGGTGGATGGAGCTGGAGACGACGAATTCGTCGCGGTCGTTCTTCCGCAGCAGGAAGAAGGGCACCCGCTCGGAGGGGGAGACGTCCTTGCGCAGATCCTCCCGGGCGATGGCCAGGTAGCGGCCATTGGAACAGGGAAAAATCTCGGTAGTGCCAAGGGATTTCGGCACCTCCATGGAGCCATCCACCTCCCACGCGGCGCCCCTCAGGCGGCGCAGGGTGAGGGTCCGCCGTTCCGGATCCTGGCTTCGGGCCACGCTCAGGAAGTAGTAGGCCCCGTCGAACCAGAAGGGCGCTTCGGCAAATCCGTGGAAGCCCTGGGCCTGCTTGGGGTCCGGAAGGCGGAGCAGGGTGTGGTTCTGGGGGTCCAGGACCCCACCCTGGGAGGGGAGAAACGAACTGATGAAGAAGCCGTCGGGGACCCACTGGCCCGGCCTTTGAAGGGAACCCTGGCCCAGCAGGGGGTGGGCCAATAACGCCAGCGCGACAAGAAGGGATTTCATGGGGTTGGGGATCAGTCGTTCACGCAATGATCGAGGTAGTAATTCATGCAGGCCTTTGTCCCGTCCTTGGCCACGTAGTAGTGGCCATCCTTCGTCCTTATGACGACGACGACGCTCCCGTCGGGCTGCTCGTAGGTGGTGATGTCGCAGGCCTTCGCGGGAACCGCGAAGGCACCCCCGATCACCATCGTGGCGAATGCGACCCTGAGGGCCTTCGAAAGCGAAGCTGGCCGGTTCATGCAGAAGCCTCCTTGACTGCGACTTGAAACAAGTTTTATACAAACACAAACAGTTTGTAAATAGGTCCCTGCGGGTCGCGGCCCATCGAGGGGAGGGCCGGCCGCCGAAGACTTCGAGCGGCCTCCTTGTCCATTCCGTTCGGGGTTAGGGTGGAGGGGGGGATCCCGCATGCACGAACTCTCCTTCGATCCCGGGTGGGTGCTCCTGGCCCTGGGGCCGGTCTTCCTGGCCTTCATCCTGTGGGAGGCCCTCCACTGGCGCCGCCGAGGGGAGGCCATCTTCACCTGGGTGGACACCCTCTCCAACGGGGGGCTGGCCCTGATGCACCAGGGCTCGGACCTGCTGGTGAACCTCCTCTTCGTGAAGACCGTCTACGCCGCCTGCTTCGCCCACGGGCTCAAGCTGTTCAAGGGGGGCTGGCTCAGCGTGGCGGCCCTCTTCCTGCTGCAGGACTTCCTCTACTACTGGTTCCACCGCCTGAGCCACCGGGTGCGTTGGATGTGGGCCTCCCACGTGACCCACCATTCCGGCCAGCGCCTGAAC
>CAYSXG010000117.1:0-8155 GCA_964434895.1 uncultured Solibacteraceae bacterium
GGGGGAGGGGCGCGGGAGGGGGGGGGCCCCGCCCGGGGGGGGGGGGAGGGTCCTGCTGGCCGGGGGCTGGGGCGACCGGGGCGTGGGGGGGCGCGGGGGGGGAGGGGGGGGGAGGGGTGGTTCGGGGGGGGCGCTCACGCCACGCGACCGCCGGATCGCGAAGCGGCCTGCGGCAGGCCAGCGAAGCGAGGTTCCGGCGAGGAGGCTCCACCGCCGCGAGGTGAAGCCGAGCGGGAGCCCCGTCCTGAGGACGAGGCGTCCGGTGGAGCTCACGCCACGCGACCGCCGGATCGCGAAGCGGCCTGCGGGGCAGGCCGGCGCGGGGCCTCTGCCCCGCTGGCGCCCTTCATTCCGCCAGGAAGGCCACCAGGGCCGCCTCCGCTTCCTGGTAGGCGGCCTCCAGGTCGTCCACCCCCGCCAGGAGCTGGGTGGACCTCCCCTCCCGGCAGGCCCGTTCGATTTCGGAGGCGAGCTCCTTCACCCGCCAGGCCCCGATGGTGCCCGCGGCGCCCTTGAGAGCGTGGGCGGTTTCCAGGGCCAGGTTCTCCTCCCCCTGCTCCAGGGCCTGCCGGATCAGCCGGATGCGCTCCGGGCCGTCCACGCGGAAGTAGCCGAGCATCTCTTCCACCAGCCCCTTCTGGCCGTCGTCGAGGTCCACCAGCTCGCGCAGCGTGCCGGCGTTCAGGGGGGTGCGGGGGAATTCCGAGGACATGGCTCCACCATTCTAAGGCCGCCCTCCCCGATGTTCCGGGGGGATTCCGCGCCTGGTGGTCGGGGATCCGCGGGTCTACCCTGCTTTCATGGACGCCCCCACCCCCGCCGAAACGGCCCTCTCCCTGCTGTTCAAGAAGCTGCATCCCCTCCTGGAGGACGCCGCCCACCTGGATCAGAGGGGGGCCCCGGCCCTGGAATGGGAGAAGCTCCACGCCCGGCTGGTGCGGGCTCGCCATCAGACCGTGGAGATCCTCGAGGCGGAATCGGAACGGGCGTCGGAGGGGCTCGCGGAGCTGCTGGACACGCTGGCGGCCAACCTCACCCCCATGGGCGAAAGCCTCCAGCAAAGCCTCATCCTGACCCAACTCTGCCTGGAGGAGGCGCCCAAGGACCTGCTCCAGCACGCCCCCGCGGGCTGCGTGGCGGGCGCGGCCTGGGGTCCCCGCATGATCGGCTTCCTCCAGAAACTGGAGGACCCGGCCTTCCAGGCCAAGGAGCGCTGGAAGGGGGTGGATCCGGACCTGGGGGAAAGCGAGGCGGAATAGGCGCCTCAGGGCTTCTTTCGCAGCTCCCGGGGATGGAGTTTCATGAGTCCGGTGGGGGAGGCGGCGGGGGCCTGGTGGGGATCGATGCCCGCGGCGCGGAGGAGGGTTTCGTAGCGGGCCAGGGCCTCCTCCATCTCGAGCTGCATGCGCTGCATGCGATCCCGCAGGTTGAGGACCACCTCCACCCCCGCGACGTTGACGCCCAGGTCCCGGGTGAGGCTGAGGATGAATTCCAGGCGCTCCAGGTCCTCGTCGCTGTAGAGGCGGGTCTTGCCCTCGGTGCGGCTGGGACGCAGCAGGCCCTCCCGTTCGTAGAGGCGCAGGGTCTGGGGGTGGATCTCGTAGCGGGCGGCCACCACGCCGATCATGTAGAGGCCGATCTTGGGGTCCCTTCTCATGATGCCCTCCAGGTGCCCTCGAGGGACTGGGCGTCGTTCAGCTCGGCCATTTCCCGCAGGAGCTCCTTGCTGCGCTCGTCCCCGATGCGGGGGGTGAGCACCTTCACCTCCGCGAAGAGGTCCCCCCGCTGGTCGCTGCGGGGGATGGGCATGCCCTGTCCCTTCACCCGCAGCTTGGCGCCGGTCTGGGTGCCCGGGGGGACCTTGATGGTCGCGTGCCCTTCGGGGGTGGGGATTTCGATCTTGGCCCCCAGGGCCGCCTCGCTGAAGGTCACCGGCAGGTCCAGGTAGAGGTTGGGGCCCTGGCGTCGGAAGCTGGGGTGGACTTCCACGTTGATCTTGAGGTAGAGGTCCCCGGGGCCGCCGCCCCGCCTTCCGGCCTCCCCCTTGCCGGCGACCCGCAGGCGGGTGCCGGGCTCCACCCCCGCAGGGATGGCGATGGTGAGCTGCTCCCGCTTGGGGTTGCGCCCCCGGCCTTCGCAGGCGGCGCAGGGCGGGGCCACCTTGCCGCTGCCTCCGCAGTGGGGACAGACGTGTCGGGACTTGAAGAAGCCCCCCCCGCTTTCCACCTGGCCCCGGCCCTGGCAGGTCTCACAGGTTCGAGGGGTGCCTCCGCCGCTTCCGCTGCCGTGGCAGGTGAGGCAGATCTCCGTGCGCTGGACCGAGATGGGCAGCTTGGCCCCCTGGAAGGCGTCCCGGAAGGCGATCCAGACCTCGTGCTCCAGGTCCTCGCCCCGGATGGGGCCCGAACGGGTCGGGCGTCCGCCGAGGCCCCCGAAGAAGTCGCCGAAGCCCCCGAAATCGAAGGAGCCGCTTTCGAAGCCGGGGCTCGGGATCGTCTGGGGGGGACCCGCCGGGTCGCCGTAGAGATCGTAGTTCCGACGCTTCTGGGGATCGCCGAGGACCTCGTGGGCCTCGTTGATCTCCTTGAACTTCGCCTCGGCGGCCCGGTCCCCGGGGTTCAGGTCCGGGTGATACTTGCGGGCCAATTTGCGGTAGGCCTTCTTGACGTCCTCGTCCGAGGCCTTCTTGGGGACGCCCAGGATCTTGTAGTAGTCGGGGTGGACCATGGCTTTAGTCTAAGCCGCTAAGATTTCATTCCTGCCAAGAAAAAGCAAAGGCCCGGCTGCGCCGGGCCTTTGCGCGGGGGTCCGGGGGTGTTCGCGCAGCGAGGAACCCCCGGACGAGTTAGTTCACGACTTCGGCGTCGATGACGTTGTCGTCCTTCTTGGGCTCCTCGGCCTTGGGGGCTTCGGCGCCGGGGGCGGGTTGCTGCTGGTACATCTTTTCCGCCAGCTTGTGGGACTTGGCGTTGAGGTCCTCCAGGGCCTTCTTGATGCGCTCGGCTTCGAGGCTGGAAAGGGCGGCCTTGCCCTCCTCGACGGCGGCCTCGACCTCCTTCTTATCGGCCTCGGGTAGCTTGTCGCCGTGCTCCTTGAGCAGCTTCTCCACCTGGTAGAGGGTCTGGTCCAGGGTGTTCTTGTCCTCCAGGAGGGCCTTGCGCGTGTCGTCCTCGGCCTTGTGGCTTTCGGCGCCCTTGATCTTGGCGTCGATCTCCTCCTTGGAGAGGCCCGTGGAGCCGCTCAGGGTGATGCTGGCGTCCTTGCCCGTGCCCTTGTCCTTGGCGGTGACGTGCACGATGCCGTTGGCGTCGATGTCGAAGACCACCTCGATCTGCGGCATGCCGCGGGGGGCCGGGGGGATGTCGCCCAGGTGGAAGCGGCCCAGGAGCTTGTTGCCTTCCACCAGCGGACGCTCGCCCTGGAAGACCTCGATGTCCACGCCGGGCTGGTTATCCACGGCAGTGGTGTAGATCTCGGACTTCTTGGTGGGGATGGTGGTGTTGCGGGGGATGATGACGCTCATCTGGCCGCCGTTGGCGTTGATGCCCAGGGAGAGGGGCGTCACGTCCAGGAGCAGCACGCCCTTCACGTCGCCGGCCAGCACGCCGCCCTGCACGGCGGCGCCCACGGCCACCACCTCGTCGGGGTTCACGCTCTTGTTGGGCTCCTTGCCGAAGATGGCCTTCACCAGCTCCTGCACCTTGGGGGTGCGGGTGGAGCCGCCCACGGGGATCACCTCGTCGATCTGGCTGAGGCTCACCTTGGCGTCCTTGATGGCGTTCTCGCAGGGCACGCGGAGCTTGGCGAGGATGGGCTCGATCATCAGCTCGAACTTGGCGCGGCTCAGGTTCTGGGTGATGTGCTTGGGGCCCGAGGCGTCGGCGGTGATGTACGGCAGGTTGATGTCGGTTTGCGTGGTGGCGGAGAGCTCCACCTTGGCCTTTTCGGCGGCCTCCTTGAGGCGCTGCATGGCGTCCGCCTGCTTGCGGAGGTCGATGCCCTCCTGCTTCTGGAACTCCTCCACCAGCCAATCGATGATCACCTGGTCCACGTTGTCGCCGCCCAAGTGGGTGTCGCCGTTGGTGGACTTCACTTCCACCACGCCTTCGGAGACTTCCAGGATGGAGATATCGAAGGTGCCACCGCCGAAGTCGAAGACGGCCACGGTGCCGTCCTTCTTCTTGTCGAGGCCGTAGGCCAGGGCCGCGGCGGTGGGCTCGTTGATGATGCGCTTGACGTCCAGGCCCGCGATGCGGCCGGCGTCCTTGGTGGCCTGGCGCTGGGCGTCGTTGAAGTAGGCGGGCACCGTGATGACGGCGCTGTCCACCTTTTCGCCCAGGTAGGCCTCGGCCGCCTCCTTCATCTTGGTGAGGATCATGGCGCTGATCTCTTCGGGGCTGAGGTGCTTCTGGTCGATGACCACGGCGCAGCCGCCCTTGTCGGAGCGCTCCACCTCGTAGGGCACCAGACGCTGCTCCTTGTCGCTGTCGGTGAAGGGCAGGCCCATGAAGCGCTTGATGGAGTAGACGGTGTTCTTGGGCTGGGCCACGGCCTGGCGCTTGGCGGGGGCGCCGACGAGGCGTTCGTGGGTCTTGGGGTTGAAGCCCACCACGGAGGGGGTGGTGTTGGCACCCTCGGGGTTGGGAATGACCTTGGGCTGGCCGCCTTCCATGACGGATACGCAGGAATTGGTGGTTCCCAGGTCGATGCCAATGATCTTGCTCATGGGGTCTCCTTCGGTGGGGCGTGGGGCCCGCGACCTTCAGTGTAGGAGGGTCGGGGTAGGCGTCAAGCATATCTTCTAAAAACGACTAAAATTTTATGACAAGTATTGTGACGCCATTCTCGTGGAAGCTCGGATTTTCATGGCCTATGCTGGATGAATGGACCTGCGCCCCTGCCCCATCTGCCGGAAGCCCGTCGCCTGGACCGGCAACCCCTGGAAGCCCTTTTGCTCCGAGCGCTGCAAATCCCGGGACCTGGGGGCCTGGTCCTCGGAGAGTTATCGGGTGGAGGCCCGGCCGGAGCAGGAAGAGGGTGAGGGCTGGTCCGGGGAGCCCGAAGCCTGATGCGCTTCGAGGTCCTCACCCTCTTCCCCGAGTACTTCGAGGCGGCCCGCCTGGGGGTGACCGGGAGGGCCTTTCGGGAACTGGGCCACGAACTCCACCCCCACAGCTATCGCCCCTTCGCCGGAAACCCCTTCCGCCACGTGGACGACGCCCCCTTCGGAGGCGGGCCGGGCATGGTCCTGAGGCCCGAGGTGCTGAGGGAGGCCCTGGCCTCCCTACGCCGGGAGCCCTGGAGTCGGGTCCTTCACTTCGCGCCGGCGGCGCCGCCCCTGACCCACGAAAAGGTGCTGGACCTGGCGGGGCTGGACCAGCTGGTCCTGGTCTGCACGCGCTACGAGGGACTGGACCAGCGGGCGGTGGAGGCCTGCATCGACGAGGAATTCAGCGTGGGCGAGGCCGTGCTTTCGGGGGGAGAACTGCCGGCCCTCTTCCTCATCGATGCCGTGTGCCGCTGGCTGCCGGGAGTCCTGGGCAACGAGGCCTCGGCGGCCCAGGACAGCTTCGTGTCGGGGCTCCTGGACCACCCCCACTACACCCGGCCCGAGGTCTTCGAAGGGCGCCCGGTGCCGGAGGTGCTGCGGGGCGGCAATCACGAGGCCATCCGCCTGTGGCGGCTGAGGGAGGCCATGGCGCGCACCCGGCGGCTGAGGCCGGATCTTTGGGCCCGCTACCGCGCCGAACGGGTGCCCGGCCTGACGAGGGTCGAGCAGTGGTGCGCCTTCCAGGTGGAGCACCCCGAGCGCTGGGAGGATCCGAAGCCCAAGGGCTGGAAGGGGATTCCGAAGAAATGATCTTTCCTTCCGCGGGGGATCCGATAAACTGATCAACCCGCATCGTGCGGGATACGTGTGCCATGTCCGCGCCTACGTCCTTGACCCGGATGCCGACCGCTGGCCCCTCAGGAGACCCCATGAACCTCATCGACAAGCTCGAACAGAGCCTGCTCCGCAAGGACCTCCCCCAGATCACCCCCGGCGACACCGTCAAGGTGCACGTGAAGGTGAAGGAAGGCGAAAAGGAGCGCATCCAGATCTTCCAGGGCGTCGTCATCGGCATCAAGGGCGGCGGCATGCGCACGTCCTTCACCGTCCGCAAGGTCAGCAGCGGCGTCGGCGTCGAGCGCATCTTCCCCCTGAACAGCCCCACCATCGACAAGATGGAGGTGGTGCGCCACGGCCGCGTGCGCCGCGCCAAGCTCTACTTCCTGCGCAAGAAGCTCGGCAAGGCCGGGCGCCTCAAGGAGGTCCGGGCCAACGTGGCCGGCGAGTAGGCCCTTCCTTTCCCAACACACAAAAGGCGCCGAATGGCGCCTTTTGTGTGTTGGGAAAGACGCCCGATCCGGGTCCGAAGGGCCAGGCCGGGCGGTAGCATGGGGCTGGGTGCGGGGGAGGACTCCGGGCTCGGCCTGGAGTCTTGCGTGCGCTTAGACCTCTTTTCAGCGGTGCTTCTGACCGGATCAACCCTGATCGCGGGCGGGGCCGAATTCGGCGCCCAGGTCGGCATGGTCACGGCCCAGGGGGACACCAACTCCCGCATGCAGGCGGATCCGGGTTTCAATCTGGCGGCCTGGACCGCGTTCACGCCAGGCGAAGGCTCGCGCCTCCGCCTGCGCGTGGATTTCACGGACGTGCCCGGGCATTCGAGGATCACCTCGATTCCCTTTGCCGCGGGCAGCGGCGCCTCCCTCGTGGACACGGGGACGACGCGCTCGGTGCGCACCTGGTCCGCCGGGGTCGACGCCGACTGGTTTCCCGGAGGGGAGGCTCATCGAGGCGCCTACCTCGTGGCGGGCCTGGGCCTCGCGCGGACGGAGCTTTCATCCGGACAGGGGGGTTCCGCCTCGGCCCTCCTGGGGGCCCTGGGGGCGGGGTTCCAGTCCCAGGGACGGCTGGGCTTCGAACTGCGCTACGCCTCGACCCGGCCCAGCCTTGGCGGCGAGACCTTCCGAAACGAAGCCTTCGTCCTGGCCCTGACCACCCGTTTTTAGGTCCAGACCTAGAAGCCGTATTCCTGCCAGCGACGGGTCACCTGCTCCAGGACGGCCTCCGGGAAGACCAGGTCCCGGGGCCACTCGCGGGGGAAGCCGTCGAAGGGCTTGTTCTTCCGGGTGGCGTCGATGCCCACCTTGCTGCCGAAGGCGAAGCGGTCGGCGCTGTGGTCCAGCACGTCCAGGGGACCGTCCGTGAAGAGCAGGTCGCGGCGCGGGTCCACGTTGCTGGTGATGCGGAAGAGCACTTCGGTGAAGTCGTGGGGGTCGATGTCCTCGTCCACCACCACCACGCACTTCGTGAACATGATCTGGCCCGTGCCCCAGATGGCGGACATGACCTTCTGGGCGTGACCGGGGTACTCCTTCTTCATGGAGACGATCACCAGGTTGTGGAAGGCCCCGGCGGCGGGCAGGTGCATGTCGCGGATCTCCGGCAGCACCATGCGCAGGAGGGGCAGGAAGATGCGCTCCGTGGCCAGGCCCAGGTAGGCGTCCTCCTGGGGCGGCCGGCCCACGATGGTGGCCGGATACACGGGATTCTTCCGATGGGTGATGGCCTCCACGTGGAGCACCGGGTAGTCGTCCGCCAGGGAGTAGTAGCCCGTGTGGTCGCCGAAGGGGCCCTCCCGGCGCAGCTCCGCGGGGTCCACCCAGCCCTCGATGACCAACTCCGAATCCGCGGGTACCTCCAGGTCGTGGCTGACGCACTTCACCATCTCCACCCCCTCGCCCCGGAGGAAGCCCGTGAACATGACTTCCGAGAGGAAGGGCGGCAGGGGGGCCGTGGCGGCGTAGAGCAGAGCCGGGTCGCCCCCGAAGGCCACGGCCACCGGCATGCGCTCGCCGTCCCGGTAGCCGTGCCGGGCCCGGGCGCCGTCGTGGTGCAGCTGCGTGTGGAAGCCCAGCGTGCGGTCGTCGTAGACCTGCAGGCGATAGAGGCCCATGTTGCGCCGGCCGTCCTTGTAGCGCACGTGACTCATGCCGAAGGTGATGAAGGGGCCGCCGTCCTCGGGCCAGGTGGTGAGCACCGGCAGCCGGGAAAGCCTGATGTCGTCCCCTTGAAGCACCACCTCCTGGCAGGCGCCCTTGCGGACGG
>CAYSXG010000118.1:0-8155 GCA_964434895.1 uncultured Solibacteraceae bacterium
ACGAACTGCGTCGCGTCCACGCGCTACCCACTAGGCGGGCAACATCGCCATCAGCCACGCTGAGGCCGACGTGTATCGTACATTCCTGTTGCCGACAAAAGCAACCTCGGAACTGTGACAAATAGATTCAACGGGTTAGAGTTTTCTGCCCGCATATCGCCGCGGTGGCGCAGCTATGCAACCTGGGCCGGCGCGCTATGCAAGCCGAGATGGTGCGCCAGAACGACAACGGGCCGGGCACAACCCCCCCCCCGGGTGTCGCCGGGGACGCCGGCGGCCAGGGCCCCATGCGGGGCCAGTGGGCCCTGGGCTTCAACATCGTCCGCATGTTCTGATCCCCCCCTCTCGAAAGGAGCTCCCATGCGCCACCGCAGCCTCCCCTTCCTCCTCGGGGCCCTCGCCCTGGGCGGGGTCCTGGGCTACGCCGCCGCCTCGGCCACCTACCAGAAGACCGGCGTGGTCAAGGAGGTTTCCGGCGACACCTTCACCCTGGATCTGGGGAAGGAGGAGTGGCGCTTCTACACCGACGCCTCCACCCAGGGCAAGGAGGCCGTCAAGGCCGGGGACAAGGTCACCGTGATCTACAAGCAGGTGGCCACGAAGATCGAGTCCAAGGCCGCGGCCAAGGACGACGCCAAGAAGGGCGCCAAGAAGAAGTAGGGCCTTCCCGTGAAGCGCTGGGTGCTCGTCACCGGGTGCTCCACCGGCATCGGCCAGGCCCTGGTGGAGGCCTGCCGCCGCCGGGGCTGGGGCGTGGTGGCCACCGCCCGCCGTCCCGAGACCCTCGCGGACCTCCCCCCGGGCGAGGATCTGCGGGTCCTGGCCCTGGACGTGACCGACGGGGCCAGCATCGAGGCCGCCGCGGCGGCCTGCGCGGATCTCCGCCTCGTGGCCCTGGTGAACAACGCCGGCTACGGCCAGGTGGGGCCCCTCGAGATGGTCACCGAGGCGGAGCTGAGGCGGCAGTTCGAGACCAACGTCGTCGGGCTCCACGCCGCCACCCGGACCTTCCTCCCCCTCATCCGCCGCCATGCCGCGCGGGGGGAGGGCCGCGTCGTGCAGGTGGCCTCGCTGCTGGGCCGCTTCAGCATCCCCCTCGCGGGCCCCTACAACGCCAGCAAGCATGCCGTCGTGGCCCTGGCGGAGACCCTCCGGCTGGAGATCGGCGACGAGGTCCCCGTGATCCTCGTGGAGCCCGGCGCCATCCGCACGGAGTTCCGGGAGACCCTCACCAAGGAATGGGGCGATCTCCCGGAGCGGGTCCGGGGCACGCGCTACGAAGCCATCCTCGCGAGCTACCTGGCCCGGCGCCGGGACATGAGCGAGCGCTGGGCCGGGGACGTGCGGGCCTGCGCGGAAAAGATCGCACGGGCCCTCTCCGATCCCCGCCCTCCCCGGCGCGTGGTCATCGGGTTCGATAGCTACTGGGCCGGGAAGCTGCGGGCCCTGCTGCCCGCGGCCTGGTGGGAGGCCCTGCTCCGGAGGGCCTACGGCCTGAGTCGGACGTTGCGCTAAGGCAGGAGGCGCGGGCCCGAAGGGGTGCGGCTTCCCGCGCTCACTTCATCCAGGCGTCCACCTCGGCGCGGATGGCCTCGGCGTAGCGGGGGCCCAGGACGGCGGCGGCGTTGAGGTGCCAGGTCTCCACCTCCAGGACGCGGATGCGCTGGAAGCGGTCCGCCAGGCGGCGCTGGACGGCGGGGTCCGCCAGCCGGTCCTGGGAGGCCAGGAAGCAGAGGGAGGGGGTCTGGAAGCTCGGGGGGCACTGGACCAGCAGGTCGGTCTCGGCGGGGTCGTAGCGCCCGATACGCCCGGCCCATTGGCTGCCCAGCCACCCGGCCAGGGGAGCCACCGGTCCGTGCCAGAAGCGGTCCTTGGGCCCCCGGACCAGGCGCTCGCCACAGGGGCGGCTGGGCGCCGGCGGGCCCGCCCGTGCCCGCCCCCCGGGGGGCCCGGGCACCTCGGGTCCCAGCCTCCCCAGGGCCAGGAGGCCCACGGAGGCCCCGAGGCTGCGGCCCATGAGCAGGATCTGGTCCCGGCGCCAGCCCCGGGACTCCAGGTGGTGCACCATGGTCACCACGTCCTCCTGCTCCCGCACCCCGAAGGTGATGGGGGGGGCGGGAAAGCCCTTGCGCAGGATGTCGTCCCGGCGCCGGTAGGTGAAGATGGCCGCGTCCAAGGTGGGGAACCACTTGAGGGCCGGGCTGGTTCCCCAGCGATCGTCCCCGAAGCCGTGCAGGAGCAGCACCACGCCCCGGGGCTGCCCCGTCCGCCGCAGGGTCCACAACTGCAGGCCCTGGACGTCCTCGGCCTTCCAGGTGCCCCCGGGGTCCCCGTCCTGGCCCCGGGCCAGCTCCGAATAGGTGGCCTCCACCCGGGCCAGGGGCTGGGGCCGGTAGAAGGGGGGATCCGTCAGCTCCCGGGCCACCTCCCAGGCCTTCCGGGCCGTGAAGGCGGCCCAGCCCGCCAGGGCCAGCGCGAGGGCCGGCAGGATCAGGCGCCGAACCCTCACCAGTAGCCCGTGGTGACGACGACCGTGGCCCGGGAGTCCCGGAGCCGGGCCTGGCAGCTCAGGCGGACCTCCGGCGCCATCCGCTCCCGCACCAGCACCAGCGCCTCGTGGGGGCCCATGGGGGAGAGGGCCTCGCCCCCCTCCAGGACCGCCACGGCGCAGCGGGCGCAGGCCCCCCGTCCGCTGCAGCTGCTGGCCACCGGCAGTCCCGCGCCCAGGCACTGGGCCATCAGGGAGCCGTGGCCGCTGAGGACGTGGTCGCGCAGGTGGGTCCGGGCGAAGACGGGCATGGGCCTACTTGGAGAGGAGGGCCTTCACTCCGGGAAGGCCTTCCGGGGCGGGCAGGGGATCGGGCTTGCCGTAGAGCACGGAGTCGAATTTCTGGGAGAAGGCCGTGAGGAAGACCCCCTGGCCGTCCACGAATTCCACCTCCCCCTGGTCCGGGCCGAAGGCGTCCCGGGGGCTGGTGATGAAGTAGCGGTGCCGGCCGGCGGACAGGCCCGTGACGGTGAGCTCCTGCAGCTTCTTGCCCTTGGCCTCCACGGGGATCCGGGTCCCGTCCAGGGTCAGCTCCAGCTGGCCCAGGAGGGGGCGGGTGAAGCGGATCACGAGGGTGCCCGAAGGGGCCGTCCGGGTGGGCAGGGACTTGGCCCTCCTGCACCCCGCGCCGCCCACCAGGGCCGCCATCACCGCCACTCCCAGGAACCATTGCCGCATGCGGGCCTCCAGCCTCGAATCTAGCAGGAGGGAGGGCCCCGGGTCCCGGCCGGGCCCGCGGAAACCCCTAAATATTCGCGTTTGGCCGAGGCTTAGGTCGGGACGACCGTGAAGGTGCCCCAGAGCTCGCCCTTCCAGGTGGAGCTGCTGCCGGTGGAGCCCTGGGCGTAGGCCAGGGGGCCCGAAAGGGCGATGCGCAGCTTGCCTCCCTGGCGGGCGTCCAGTTCCAGCACCTCCACCTTGGTCTTCGCCTGGGCCCCCCACCGCTCCTCCTCGCCGCCGGGGCGCTTGCGCAGGATCCGCAGGCCGTAGATGCGTCCGTCCTCCAGGGCCGTGAGCTCGAGGCTGAGGCTGGGTCCCTGCTCCGGAACCAGCCTCCCCCGGAGGACGAAGGCCCGGGGCAGCTTCAGCTTGGGCTGGGCGGGGGCCAGGTTGAGGCCTTCGAAGGCGAAGGTGTAGGCCTCCTTCCCGAGGACCAGGCTGCCCCCTCCCTGGGCCTCCGGAGCCGGGGACAGAAGCAGGGGCGCGATCAGGATCGGCGGCAGGGTTTTCATGGTGGTCCCTTGGGGCGGAAGGCCCTATTCTGAGGCCTTGCCTCGAAGGAGCCAACACCATGACCCGCGTTCGATTCACCACGGATAAAGGCGATATCAACCTGGAACTCTTCTCCAAGGAGGCCCCGGGCACCGTCGAGAACTTCACCAAGCTCATCGGCGAAGGCTTCTACGACGGCCTGGCCTTCCACCGCGTCATCCCGGACTTCGTGATCCAGGGCGGGTGCCCCAACACCAAGGAGGGCGCCAAGGGCATCCCCGGCACCGGCGGCCCGGGCTACAAGATCAAGTGCGAGACCACGGGCAACCCGCACCAGCACAAGCTGGGGGCCCTCTCCATGGCCCACGCCGGCAAGGACACCGGCGGCAGCCAGTTCTTCGTGGTGAACGGCGACCGCCGCAACGTCCAGCACCTGGACGGCGTCCACACGGTCTTCGGCCAGTGCGTGGGCGACGATGACATCAAGGTGGTCCAGTCCATCCGCGCCAACGACCGCATCCTCAAAGCCGAGGTCCTCGAGGCCTGACGCCCCTCCTTCCCCCGTCGGGCCCGCCTCGGCGGGCCCGATCTGCGGATGACGGCGCCCCGAGGGAGGGATAAGGTGGGGCAGCCCCATGTCCCTCATCGACTCCGGAAAGGCCGTCCTTCGCAGCCTCTTTCGCCGCAGCTCGGCGGAGGAGAGGACGCTGCGCCCGACGGAGGCGGACCCCTCCCTGGAACTCACGGGCCAGGAAGGGCAAGAACCCACCGGGGGCCGCGTCTTCGAGGGGCCGGCCGAGGGCCTGCGGGTGGGGGCCTACCAGGTGGGCCGGCTGCTGGGCCGGGGCGGCATGGGGCGGGTCTACGAGGCCTTCGATCCCTCCCTGCAGCGCTGGGTGGCCCTGAAGCTGTCGGCGGCGCCGCTGTCGTCGCAGGAGGCCAGGGCCCAGGCCAAGTTGAAACACCCCAACATCTGCAAGATCTGCGAGGCGGGGGAGGCCGACTGTCACTCCTCCATCGCCATGCAGCTCATCCAGGGCGAGACCCTGGAAGCCTGCGGGGGGGGCCTGGGCCTGGAGCAGAAGGCGCTCCTCCTCAAGCAGGTGGCCGAGGCCCTGCACGCCGCCCACCGGGTGGGCCTCATCCACCGGGACCTCAAGCCCGCCAACATCATGGTGGAGCGGGATCCCCACCGGGGCCTGGTGCCCTACGTCATGGACTTCGGCCTGGCCCGGGACGTGAACTCCCAGGGGCCCACCCTGGCGGGCCAGCTCCTGGGCACCCCCTCCTACATGGCCCCGGAGCAGGCCATGGGCAAGGGCCTGGACCGGCGCTGCGACGTGTACAGCCTCGGGGTGGTTCTCTACTGGCTGATCTGCGGGCGGGTCCCCTTCAAGGGCGAAAGCCTGGTGGAGCTCCTGGCCAAGATCTTCCACGAGGAGCCGCCCTCCATCGCCTCCCTTTCCCCGGGCCTGCCCGGGGATCTGGGCACCATCGTGATGAAGTGCCTGGAAAAGGCGCCGGCGGCCCGCTACGAGTCCGCCCGGGCCCTGGCGGAGGATCTGGGCCGCTACCTGGAAGGGGAGCCGGTCCGGGCCCGGCCGGTGGGCCCCTTCGGGCGCCTTCTGCGCCGGGCCCGCAAGCACCGGGCCATGGCCGCGGTGGTGGGGGTCTCCCTGGTGGGCATGGGGACCCTGGCGGTCTGGGGCCTTCGCACCCGCCTGAGGGCCCGGACCCAGGCCCTGAGCGCCCAGCGCTTCGGACAGATGGCCGAGCGGTTGGAGGGCTTCTGGAGGCAGGCCCTCCTGTTGCCCGCCCACGATCTTCGGGCGGAGGAGGCCCTGGTGCGTCAGCAGATGGGCCTCATCGGGTCCGAGATGCGCGGGCTGGGGCGGGAGGCCCAGGGGCCCGGTCACTTCGCCCTGGGCCGGGCCTGCCTGGCCCTGGGGCGCTTCGAGGAGGCACGGAAGGAACTGGAGGCCGCCTGGGGGGCCGGCTATCGACCCCCGGAGCTCTCCCTGGCCCTGGGCGAGGCCCTGGGCTCCCTCTACGAGGCGGGCATGGCCCAGGCCCGGGGCATCCCCAGCAAGGAGGTCCGCAGGGCCCGGGAAGAGGCGCTGCGGCGGGAGCTGGGGGACCCGGCCCTCCAGCGCCTGCGGGAGGGCCGCTCCAGTCCCTTGGCCACCCCGCTGCTGGTGGAGGCTCGGGAGGCCCTCCTCGGGGGGCGGGCGGAGGGGGCCCGTCGCCTGGCCCTCCGGGCCCTGGAGCAGGGGCCCTGGCTCTTCGAGGCCCGGGTGATCGAGGTGGACGCCCTCCTTCGCCAGGCGGACCAGGCCCACGAGGCCAACCATCTGGAGGAGGGCTGGCGGAGGCTGGACGAGGCGGAGGCCGCCCTGGACGCCGCCCAGTCCGTGGCCCGCAGCCACCCGGTCCTGGCCCTGGACCGCCTAAGGCTGGACCAGGCCCGATGGTTCCTGTCCTACCGGGTGGGCCGGGCCTGGGAGCCCTGGCTCGCGCGCCTGGTCCTGGACGGGGAGCGGGCCCTGGCCCTCGACGCGGACCGCCCCGGGCCCTGGCTCGTCCAGGCCCAGGTCCAGCGGGGGGCCGCCGTCTTCCTCGACGCCGCCTCCCCCCAGCGGAGGGAGGCGAGCCGCCGGGCCGTGGACTGCGCCGGGGCCGCCGTGGAGGCCGCCCGGCGGCGGGGGGAGGGGGACTTTTTTCAGGCCCAGGCCTACCTGTGGTTGGGTCTCTGCGAGGCCACCGCGGCCTCGGCGGCCCAGGCGGTGGGGTTCCCCGAGGCTCGATCCGGCTTCGATCGGGCCCTGGAGGCCCTGGAAAAGGCGAGGTCCCTGGACCCGACCAACGACTTTCTGGACACGGCCCAGGGGGACGTCTTCGGGGACCTGGGAACCTTCGAGGAGCAGCGGGGCGGGGATCCCCTGCCGGCCTGGGAGCGCTCCTGCGCCGCCTACCGGCGCCTGTTGGACCGGAGGCCCTCCCTGATCCGCACCTGGAACAACCTCGGGATCACCTGCAAGGAACAGGCGCGCTACGCCATGGAGGAGGGGCGGGACCCGGGGCCCTACTTCCAGGAGGCGGAGCGCGCCTTCCGCCGCACGACGGAGCTGGACCCCACCTACGCCTTCGGGTGGAACAACCAGGCGGTCCTGGCCAGCTACCGGGCCCGTCACCTGCTTTCCCGGGGCCAGGACCCCACCGCCGCCTCCCGGGAGGGGATCGCCTGCGCGACCCGGGCCGTGGGCTTCAATCCCAAGGACGGCCATTTCTTCCTGGGCCGCATGGAGCACCACCTGTGGCTGGCCTTGGACGCCGCCGCCCGAGGGAGGGATCCGGGGCCCGAATTCGAGGCCGCGGATCGGGACGCGGCGGAGGGCCTCCGGCTCCGTCCCCAGGAGCTTTACAGCTACTACTGCGCCGCCTGGTTGGGCCTGCACCGGGCCCGCTGGAACCGGATCCGGGGCGGGGATCCTCGGCCGGACCTGGGGCGGGCGGAGGGGGCCCTGGCCCGAGGCCTGGCCCTCAATCCCGGGAGCCCGGACCTGCTGCTGCTGCGGGCCCAGTGCGGCCTGTTCCGGGGAGGGGCCGGGCGCCTGGGGGCGGCCCTGGGGGACGCGAAGGCCGTCTACGCCAAGAACCCGAGGAATGCCGAGGCGGCCCTGGTGCAGGCGGCGATCCTTCTCCGTTCGGCCGAGGAAGGGGCGGGACCTGAGGCCCTGGAACCGGCCTCCGCCCTCCTGGACGGCGTCCTTGCCCGCCTTTCGGGCCAGGCCGAGGCCCTGGGCCTGCGGGGGGCCGTCCGGGGCGCCCGATGGGATCGGGGAGGAAGGGTGGATTCGCGCCTCCTGGACCAGGCCCGGGAGGACCTGGAGGCCTCCCTGAGGGCGAATGCGCTTCAGGTTTCGGAGCTCCCGGCCTACGACCCCCGCCTGGTCCCCGCCGCGCTCCGGGGCCTCCCCAAGGCTCCGGCCCGGTAGCGGGCTCATTTGGCTCCTGGTTTTGGGGGTCGCCGCACTAGACTGAAAGGCTCGGAGTCCCCGTGCCCAAGCCCTTCTACCTCACCACGCCCATCTACTACGTCAACGACCTGCCCCACATCGGCCACACCTACACGACGGTGCTGGCCGACGTCATCGCCCGGGCCCGGCGCATGATGGGCGAGCGGGTCTACTTCCTCACGGGCACGGACGAGCACGGCCAGAAGGTGGAGAAGAGCGCCGCGGCCAAGGGCGTGGCCCCCAAGCCACTGGCCGACGAGGTGGTGGCCCACCACACCGACCCCTTCGAGCCCATGGGCATTACCCCCCTCCCCCTCCACCGCCCCCCGGACCACAGCCCCCCCCCGGCGCGTCACGCACGCCCTCCCCCCCCCCCCCC
>CAYSXG010000119.1:0-8057 GCA_964434895.1 uncultured Solibacteraceae bacterium
TTCCACCAGCGGTCGAAGTGGAAGACGTGGGTGGCCGCCGTGAGGTTGAGGCCCACACCCCCGGCCTTCAGGGAGAGCAGCAGCACCGGCGAGAAGGCGGAGTCCTCCTGGAAGCCCCGGACCAGCTCGTCCCGCTGGGTGCGGGTGGTGCCGCCGTGAAGGAAGGGGGGCTCGAAGCCGAAGCGCTCCTGCATGTGGATCTGCAGGCGGTCGCCCATCTCCTTGAACTGGGTGAAGACCAGGACCCGCTCCCCGCTCTCCAGGATCTCCTCCAGCATCTCCATCATGCGGTCCAGCTTGCCGCTCCGGGAGCCGTAGGGCCCCCGCGCCTTGAGGAATTGGCTGGGATGGTTGCAGATCTGCTTGAGGTGGGTGAGCAGGGCCAGGATGCGGCCCCGTCGCTCGATGCCCGTCTTGGCGGATTCGAGGTCCTGCTCCATGGTCTCCACCCGGGCCTGGTAGAGCAGGGCCTGCTCCCGGGTCAGGGTGGTGAAGACCTTCATCTCCTGCTTGTCCGGCAGGTCCTGGATGATGGCGCGGTCGCTCTTGAGGCGGCGCAGGATGAAGGGACCGATGCGCTGGCGCAGCTCCGCGGCCACGTCCGGATCCCGGTACTTCTCGATGGGGTTCGCGAAGCGTTCCTTGAAGGAGCTTTCGGCCCCGAGGTAGCCCGGCAGGGCGAAGGCGAGGATGGACCACAGTTCCGTGAGCCGGTTCTCGATGGGGGTGCCCGTGAGGGCCAGCTTGAAGGGGGCGCGCACCTTGCGCACGGCCTTGGCCTGGATGGCCCCGGGATTCTTGATGGCCTGGGCCTCGTCCACCACCGCCATGCCCCAGGTCCGCGCCGCGAAGGTGTCCTCCTCCCGGCGGGCCACGCCGTAGGTGGTGAGCACCACGGTGTGGGGGCGGAAGGCGCGGGGCAGCTCGTCGCGGTTGTTGCCGTGGTGCACGAAGAAGGGCAGGGTGGGGGCGAATTTCGCCAGCTCGCGCTCCCAGTTCCCGAGCAGGGAGGTGGGGCAGATCAGGAGGGTGGCGGGCCCGTGGTGGGGGCTCTGCTGCTGGCGCAGGAGGAGGAGGGCGATCACCTGGATGGTCTTGCCCAGGCCCATGTCGTCCGCCAGGATGCCGCCCAATCCCAGCCGGGATAGGCCCTCCAGCCAGGCTAGGCCCCGCAGCTGGTAGGGGCGCAGCTGCCCCTTGAAGGCCGGCGGCTGCACGATGGGGCGGTCCGGCAGGACCCTCAGCTCCTGCAGGGCCGACCCAAAATCGCCGGCCACTTCCACTTCGATGGCCTCCGTGACGCCGGGGATGCGCGCGGTGCCCGTCAGGGCCGCCGCCAGGGCGTCCCCCTTGCTCATGCTTTCGAAGCCCGCGCCCCGGCTGGCCTGGATGACCGTGCTGATCTGCTTCAGGGTCTCGGGGTCCAGGGCCACCCACTTGCCCTTCCAGGCCACCAGCGGATGCCGGAGGCTGGCCATCTGGGCAAAGTCCTCCATGCTCAGGGCGTCGTTCCCGAGCATGAGGCTCCATTCGGCGCTCACCCGGCCCTCGAGACCCCCCTGGGTCGGATGGGCCTCCGAAGGCTCCGGGACCTGCTGGCCGCCCAGTTTCACCTTGGCGCGCAGGCGGCGGGCCCCGCCGAATTCGGCCATCCCTTCGGGGAGGTGGACCAGGAAGCCGGCCTCCTTGAGCTGGTGCCCCCCCTTGGTGAGGAAGGTCCAAGCCTCGGTGGGCAGGAGCTTGAGGTCCTCCGGCCTCTGGCCGGAGAGGGCCCCCTGGAGGGGGGGGAAGAAGGGCAGGGCCCGGGCCAGGCCTCGCAGCAGCACCTGCCGGGCCTGGAGCACCGCCGGCTCGCCGCTGGGCTCCCAGAGGCGGGCCACGGGGATCTCCTGGCCGTCGGCGGTCTCGAGGCCGATGTGGAGGGTCCATCCCTCCTCGGAGAGCTTGTCCGCCTCCTGGATCGCCTGGGCGGATTTCAGGGAAGGCGGCACGGCGGGGGCCTCCAGCCGCAGGCTGGGGCGGATCCACTGGTGCAGCGCGCCCTCGCTCCACTGGGCCATTTGCTCGCCCAGGGTGCGCTCCGTCACCCCCTGGATGGGGAACTCGTTCATGGGATGGCTGAGGGCCACCATGATGCGCTCGTCCCAAGGGAGGCGATCGCGCTTGTGGCCCCTCAGCCGATGGATCAGGCTCAAGCGCGGGTCCTCCCCCGGGCGCAGGGTGCCCGCCACGAAGCGCACCAGGAAGTCCGCCCCGTCCTCCAGGAAGGCCCGCAGGGCCCCCTCCGGATGCGGCGGCATGGCCAGGTCGTCCTCCAGTTCCTCGGTCCCCATCACCCCCAGGGCGAGGCCCTTGGTGAAGACCCAGGTGTCCTGGTCCGGGAAGGCCATGGCCGAAGGGGGCATGGCCTCCGCCAAGCGCTCCACCGCTTCGCGGTCCGCGGGGCTGGTGAGGCTGATGCCCCAATGGGCCCGCCAGGGGCTGCTGATCGTGTCCATGCTGGGCAGCAGGGCCCCGCGTACCACCAAGGACTGGAGCAGCCTCAGGGCCGAGGCCCAGAAGGCCAGGCTCCCGCCCACCAGCTCAGGATCCTCCGGCAGGCTCGCCAGCCAAGGGAAGGCCCGCTGCCAGCGCAGGGGCACCGCGTGGGTCTCCACCAGGCGGCCGTCGGCCAGGAAGAGCCGAGCCCGGGCGGGGGTCAGGCGCTCCCGGCCCAGGAGGTTGCCCGGCAAGGCGCGCAGGGTCCGCGCCCATTGCTGGGCGTCCCCCTCCTCCGGAAGGGCGATGAGGAAGCCCCGATCCAGGGGACGGTACTGAAGGATGGGCCTCATACTAGGTACCCGGAGCGATAGCCATGAGACTCGGATTCGCCAGCGACCATGCGGGATTTGATCTGAAGGAGCGCCTGCGGGCCTGGGCCCTGGCCCAGGGCCACGAGGTGGTGGACTACGGGACCGACGGATCGGCCTCGGTGGATTACCCGGATTTCGCGCATCGGGCGGCTAAGCATCAGGACCAGTGGGAACGCCTTGTGTTGTGTTGCGGGTCGGGCATCGGCATCAGCATCGCGGCCAACCGCCATGCCGGCATCCGTTGCGCGCTGGTGACCTCCCCCGAGCACGCCGCGCTGGCCAGGCAGCACAATGACGCGAACGCCATCGCATTTGGCCAACGGCTGACGGATCCGCTGAAGGCTGAATATTACCTCAAAACCTTTTTGGAAACCCCCTTTGAGGGGGGGAGGCACCAAAAAAGGGTGGAGAAGATCGAGCCCTGAGCCCAGCCCCCCACGCCGATCCTTGATTTTCGCCCTCCTCGGTCCGATGTTCCGGGGGAGGCCTCCCCATGCGGAACCCCTTGGCTTCCATCCGAGCACGGGAGTGGATCCTGGTGGGCCTATGGCTCCTGGGGACGGCCGGAGGCTTGGCCGGCCTGGCCCGATACAAGGGCGAGCCGGGTCCCCCGGCGGGGCCGCCCCTCCGTTGGCCTGAGGGCAGCACCCTGGCCCGGGACCCCCGCCTCCCCACCCTGGTCCTTCTCGCCCATCCCAAATGCCCCTGCACCCGGGCCTCCCTGGAAGAGCTGCGGGGCCTGCTGGGGACCCTCCGGGGGCGGGTGGCGGCCCACGCCCTGTTCCTGTGCCCCCCAGGCCTTCCGGAAAGCTGGTCCCACACCCCCTCCTGGGAGGAGGCCGCCTCTATTTCCGGCCTGGACGTCGCCCTGGATCGGGACGGGGCCGAAGCCTCCCGCTTCGGGGCCCGCACCTCGGGCCAGGTGCTGATCTACGGGCCGGAGGGTGCCCTGCGCTTCGCCGGGGGGATCACGGGGGCCCGCGGCCACCTGGGCCCCAACCGCGGCCTGGGGGAAGTGGCCTCGATCCTTCGAACCGGGAGCTGCGAGGGGGCCTCGTCCCCGGTCTACGGCTGTCCCTTGGAGGATCCCCGTGAGCCCCGTTGAAGCCCGCTCCGAGGCCCTGTTCCGCGAGCACATGGCCGCCCTCCACGCGCAGACGGACCGGATGTTCGCGGCCCTGATGGGGGCCCAGTGGGCCTTCGGCCTCCTCCTGGCCTTCGTGGTCTCCCCCCACCCCTGGGCCGGGAAGGTCCAGTCCATCCACGTCCACGTGCCGGCGGCCCTCCTGCTGGGGGCGGCCATCTCCTCGGCCCCCGTGGCCCTGGCCCTCGGGCGCCCGGGCGCGCCCCTCACCCGCCACGTCATCGCCATCGGCCAGATGCTGTGGTCCGCCCTCCTGATCCACCTCACGGGGGGGCGCATCGAAACCCATTTCCACGTCTTCGGCTCCCTGGCCTTCCTGGCCTTCTACCGGGATCCCTGGGTGCTCCTCCCGGCCACGCTGGTGGTGGCGGCGGACCACTTCCTGCGGGGCCTCTTCTGGCCCGAGTCGGTCTACGGGATCCTCGACGCCGGCCGCTGGCGCTTCCTGGAGCACGCCGGCTGGGTCGCCTTCGAAGACGCCTTCCTCGTCCTTTCCATCCAGCGCAGCCTGAGGGAGATGCGCGCCCTGGCCCGCCGCCAGGCGAGCCTGGAGGACGTGAACGCGGAGATCGAGGCCCAGGTCCAGGAACGGACCCGGGAGCTCCAGGAGGCGCAGGGGCGCCTCGCCCAGCTCGCCCTGCGGTCCACGCCACCGGAACGGGCCAACCTGGGCCGGGTCATCGAGGAGGCCCTGGAGCTCCAGGCCCGAGGCCTGCAGGCCCAGGGCATCGAGGTGGTGACGAAGTTCGAGAAGCTTCCGGCCCTGGCCCTGGAATCCCCCCGCGTCCTGCAGATCCTTCTGAACCTCTTCAGCAACGCGCGCCAGTCCGTCCTGGGGGCGGAGCGGGGGGACAAGCGCATCGCCGTCCGTCTCTGGAAATCCGCCCCCAACCGCGTGCGGGTGGAAATCGAGGACAACGGAACGGGGATCCCCGTCGAGCACCTTTCCCACGTCTTCGAGCCTGGCTTCAGCACGAAGCCCGACGCCCTGGGCCTGGGGCTCCACTTCAGCGCCCTGGCCGCCAGCGAATTGGGGGGCTCCCTGCGGGCCTACAGCGACGGGACCGGGCGCGGCGCCACCTTCACCCTGGAATTGCCCTACCTGCCGGCGGAGGCTCCGGCCTGAGGAGCGAAGCGGATAGGCTGGACGGGGATCCCACACCATGCGCCAAGTCCAAGACCTCCGCCCCCTCGCCTTCGAGCTGGGCGTGCAGCTGCACGCCGACGGCTCCTGCCTCGTCCGCCTGGGGAACACCCACGTGCTCTGTTCGGCCACCCTGGAAGAGAGGGTGCCGGCCTGGATGAAGGGCCGGGGAAGCGGCTGGGTCACGGCGGAGTACGGCATGCTGCCCCGCAGCACCCACACCCGCACGGACCGGGAGGCCGCGAGGGGCAAGCAGCAGGGACGCACCGTGGAGATCCAGCGCCTCGTGGGCCGCAGCCTGCGCCAGGCCGTGGACCTGGGCGCCCTAGGCGAACGGCAGCTGACCCTCGACTGCGACGTCCTCAACGCCGACGGCGGGACCCGCTGCGCCTCCATCACCGGGGCCTGGGTGGCCCTGGCCCTGGCCCTTCGGAAGGCGGGCTTGGGGGCGGCCCTGGTCCGCCAGGTGGCCGCCGTGAGCGTCGGAGTCCTGGAAGGGGGGGAGAGACCCGGCGTGGCCCTGGACCTGGACTACGAGGAGGACCACCAGGCGGCGGTGGACGCCAACCTCGTGGCCGCCCGACCCCAGAGGGGCGGCGCCCTGGAGATCGTGGAGTTCCAAAGCACCGGCGAGGGACGCAGCTTCAGCCGCTCCGAGGCGGAAGCCCTGCTGGACCTGGGGCTGGCCGGATGCTCCCAGCTCATGGCGGCCCAGCTGGGGGTCCTGGGATGAGGCCCGCCCTCGCCGGCCTGGCCCTGGCCCTCCCCCTTCTCGCCCAGGAGGGGGGGGCCGAGATCACCGTCAACCCCAACCGCCCCAGCTTCGCCAATCCGGCCACCACCACCCAGCCCGGCGTGGCGGAGCTGGAGTGGGGCCTCCAGCGCAGCCTCCTGCCCGACCGCCGCCGCTCGGAATTCCAGCCCACCCTTCTAAAGCTGGGGCCAACGGCGGACTTCGAGTTCCGGATCGGATGGAACGGCTGGCAGCGGAACGAGGATCCCAACGGCACGGCCCAATCGGGCCCCACGGACCCCAGCCTCGGCTTCACCTGGCGCCTCCTGCGCCAGGACGCCGCCGGGGCGGACCTGGCCCTTTCCTACGCCCGCACGGTTCCGCGGGCCAGCGTGCAAAAGGGCATCGGCAGCGGATCCCCCACGGACACCCTGGTGGCCCTCGCCAGTAAGGACTTCGGTTCCCTGCACGCGGACTTCAACCTGTTGGAGAGCTGGGTTGGCCAGCCCGGGGGACCCCGGATCCGCCAGCCCGCCGCGGCCCTGGCCCTGGGCCACCCCATCAGGGGGCCCTGGTCCCTGGGGGCCGAGCTCTACGCCATCGGGGCCAGCGCCGCGGGCCCCCGGGTGCTCTCCACCCTCTGGAACGTGGCCTACCAGGTCTCCTCCCGGCTGGTGCTGGACGCCGGCTTCGATCGGGGCCTCAACGCCGAGGCACCCCGATGGAACCTCTTCGTGGGCCTCACCTACGGCCTGGGCCGCTTCCGGCGCGCCCCGTGAACCTCCTCCGCCTCCTGCCCCCTCTGGCCGCGGGGGCCGCGGTCCTCGCCCAGACCCCGGGGGCCCTGCGCGTCGAGGTGGACCCTCCGGACTTCGTGTTCCGCTACACCCCCCGGGTCCGCATCCCGGACCAGCCGGCCCTGGCCCTGGCCCTCAGCGGCGGCGGGAGCCGGGGCATCTCCCACGTCGGGGTGCTCCAGCGCCTGGAAGAGGAGGGCTACCCCATCCAGGGCATCGCGGGCACCAGCGCCGGGGCCCTGGCGGGGACCCTTTGGGCCTGCGGCTTCTCGGCCCGGGACATCGAGGCCCTCTTCCGCCGGGTGGATCTGAGCCGCGCCTTCCTGGACCCCCTCCAGCGCCAGCCCGGGGAGAGCCTCAGCGAGCAGGAGGACGAGGGCACGGGCCTGCTGGGGCTGGAGCTCCACGGCAACCGGCTGGCCTTTGCCCAGGGCCTGCGCAGCGGCGTGGAGGTGCAGCGCACCCTGGAGGGCCTTCTGGCCCGGGCCGACTACTTCTCGGAGCGGGACTTCGACCGCCTCCGGGTCCCCCTCCGCATCCTGGCCACCAACCTGGAGACGGGCCAGGGGGTGGCCTTCGGGAAGGGTAGCCTGACGGAGGCCCTGCGCGCCTCCATGTCCGTCCCCGGGGCCTTCCGTCCCGTCATCATCCAAGGTCAGCAGTACGTGGACGGGGCCCTGGCGGAGAACATCCCGGTCCGCCACGCCAAGGCCCACTTCCAGGCCCCGGTGGTCCTGGCGGTGGACGCCAGTTCCCCCTTCAGCGAAGGGCCGGGTTCCAACTTCTTCAGCATCACGGCCAAGAGCCTCGACCTGATGCTGGAGCACCAGCAGACCGAAAGCCGCGCCGCCGCCGACCTGCTCATCCGCCCCCGCATCCCCGACCTGCCCTTCCTGGACTACCAGGGCCAGGTGCCCCTGCTGGTGGAGGCTGGAAAGGCCGCCTTCGACGAACGGCGGGATAGCCTGAACCGCCTCCTTCGGCGCACCTGGGGACCGGACGAGGTCCTCCCGGCCCGCTCCTGGGCCTGGGCCTCCCCGGCCGAGGTGCCCCCGGAGGTCCAGGAGCTCGCCCGCGCCCTCCTGCCTCCGGGGACCCCCCTCACTCGCCAGGGGGTGCTCATCTTCCTCCAGCAGGTCCTGGCCCGGGGCTGGGTCGCCGAGGCCTGGGCGGAACCCCGGGGAGAAAGCTTGGAGCTCCAGATCACCCCCCAGCCCCCCATCCGCGCCCTGGTCCTGGAGGCCCCCCCGGCCCTCGCCCCCCGTCTTCGGGCCGCCTTCGAAGGCGCCTTCCACCCCGGCGAGGTCTTCAATCCCGCCGCATTCGGCGCCTTCCTGGGCTCCTGGGTGAACGCCCTGGTGCTGGAAGGGGCCCCCCTGGTGGACGT
>CAYSXG010000120.1:0-8055 GCA_964434895.1 uncultured Solibacteraceae bacterium
AACCTTGGCGTTGTTTGGCGAACATCTGACTCTGATCTAGTGGCCGGGGACGCTCGGCGCCGGGGCGGGCGCGCTGGGCGCCGGGGCGGGGGCCAGGGGGTCGGGGTAGCGCGTGAAGTCCTCCACGGGATTCCGGCCCTCCTCCAGGGGGCGGTTGATGGCCTTGCCGAGCCCGGCGCCGCCGTCCTTGGGGGAGGCCAGGCGAAGGGCCCAGGCCAGGCGCTGCCGGGTGGCGGGATCGAAGTTCACCCGGACGTCCGCGGGCTGCAGGCTGGCCATGCCGTGGTTGAAGGAGCCCCGGTGCGAGGGCACGTACAGGAAGACCGGCAGCAGGACGAGGGCCGAGAGGAGGGACCAGAACAGGCGACCGGGCGGCCGGGCCGGCTCCGCGGGCCGCAGGACCGGGATGGGGCCGGTCCAGGGGCGCACGGGCCGCGGGGCCTCCCGGGAGGAGATCTCCAGGAGGCCCATCTGCATGAGGTCCGCGATGATCTTGCAGGTGTCCAGCTCCTCGTAGCGGCTGATCTGGAGCACCTCCTGGATGCTCTGAGGATCGCTGAAGTAGGTGAGGACGGTCTCCTGCTCGTGGGTGAGGCCGCTGGCCCCTTCGGGGCCGCTGCCCTGCCCTTCCAGGATGGAGGACAGCTCCCGGTCGATGTCGAGGCGCAGTTCCTGGGCCAGGGCCGAGCGGCTCAGGGGCGTGTCCAGGTCCGGCAGCCGCTTCTGCACCTCGGGCCACTCGTCCTGGATGCGCGCCGCCTCCATGAGCACGGTGTCCACGGGGATGGGGAGGAAGTGCTCCCGGTCCAGGTCCGGCGGCAGCATGGAGTCGAAGCGGTAATCCCCCTCCATCCAGCGGAAGGTCCGGTAGATGATGGCCATGGCCTGGTTGAAGAGGGCGTCCTGCAGGTCCTGGGGGGTTACTTTCCCGCTTTCGAGAAGCAGGGTGCCCATGCGCTTGAGGGTGCGGCGCTGGACGTCCACCATCTGCATGAGCTCGTCCCCGGTGAGCCGATTGAGGCGCACGAGCATGGTCCCCACCCGGTCCTCCATGCGGACCTGGTTGGAATCGCAGCCGACGATCTCCCCCTGGTCGAAGAAGACCTTCACGAATTCCTGGCCCCTGGACAGAACCAGGCTGCCGCTCTTCCCCTGGATCTTGATCATGTTGAACAGGGAGAAGAGGTCGAAATCCCGGAGGGAGCCTTCGAGGGCCATCAGGTCCTCCTCGGAATCAGCTTGAGCCAGGAGCGCAGGTAGAGCACCACCAGGAGGACCAGGCCCAGGGGCATCCAGGTGCTGGAAGGATCAGGCAGGATCTCCCCGGGATAGCGCACGGTCCGGCCCGTGGCCACCGCCAGCCCCACCGCGAGGCAGACCGCCCCCAGCTCCATGAAGCCCTCCCGGGCGTCTCCCATGAAGCTCACGTCGCATCCGGGAAGGACGATCCGGAGGGTGCGGTGGATGCGTCGCTGCCCCGTCTGGAACTCCGCCACCTCGTCCAGCTTCTTCTTCCGGCTCTCCTGGTGGAGGCCGTCCCGAAGGACGAAGAGATGGTGGCACTTGGGGCAGACGTTGGGATCGGGGCTGTCGGTGGTGTGGAAGGGCTCCCCGCACCGCACGCACTGGGTGGGATGGGCCATGCCGATGCTGTGCTTCAGGCGGCGCACGAAGAGGAAGGAGAAGAGGGCCGGCAAGGCCACGCCGAAGAGCAGGAAGGGCAGCTTGAGCCCCTCGCCGGAGCCGACGGGGCCCGATCCCAGGACGGCCGAAAGGGCCGCGCTGCGGGCGCTGCTCTCGGGCAGCGGGAGGGCGAAGACCCGGGGCTCCTTGCGGACCCGATTGACCATCATCAGGCGCTCGAAGGTCTCGGGAGAGGAGGCCCGGGCCTCGTCCTGCTTGGAGGCCCCCGTGAGGGTGTCCAGCCGTTCGAAGGCGAGGACGGACTGGTTGACCAGGATCTCCGCGGCCTTCCCGTTGAGGCGGAAGGCGGCGTCGAAATGCTTCGAGGCCTCGGCCCGCTGGCCCAGGTAGTACTCCGCGACCCCCAGGTTGTTGAGCACCTCCGCCTGGTCCGGATGGCGGCCCTGGAGGCTGGTGAACACGGCCTGGGCGGAGGTCCAGTCCTGGCGGGTCAGGAATTCCCAGCCCCGGAGGAAGTCCCGGTCCCCGGAGGGCAGGCGCTCGAGCAGGGCCCGGGACGTGGGGGAAGGCTGCGGGCGCATCTGGAGCGCGACGATGGAGGGGGAAGGCTCCATGGAGGCCATGGGTTCCAGGGAGGCCAGGGCCGGATGGACGATTTGCAGGGCCATCACCAGGACCGAGATCTTGACCTCGTCGGAGAGCAGGAAGGGCGCCAGCAGGAGCAGGCACAGCATGGCGCTCACGGAGGGGTCCAGGCCCGCCATCACCGGGGCCGCCAGCATCAGGGCCCCCAGGACCGAGACCATCTGGGGGCTGATCCCCCGCTTGAGGAGGGGCTCCTCCCACAGGTTCCGCAGCACCCGGCGATAGCGCAAAACCATCGTGAGGGCCCACCCCCACAGCATCAGGGTGGCCATCATCCGCAGCCAGGCCAGGTGCTGGACCATCCAGAGCCAGTGCTGGGTGGGGTGGTTCAGGCGCTGGGAATTGAGCTTGAGGAGGTCCGGCAGGCTCCACAGGTAGCCGTTGGGCCCCGTGGCCCTCATGAGGGTGATCCGCGTGCTGAGCACCTGGGGGGACCCGGCGTCCCAACGCTCCGCCAGCTTCACGGCCCGGAGCCCCAGCTCCGCCCGGCCGTGCCGGCCCTCTTCCCGAGCCCAGACCAGCAGGCCCTCCACCAGGGGGGTCATGTCCAGGGTCCCGTAGGTGCGGCGCAGGGCCTCCACCTCCTGGGCGTCCCGCTCCAGGGCCGTCTCGTCCCCGGAGCTCAGGGCCGCCTTCAGGTGCTCCATGCGGTGCGCCAGGGCCACGGCCGGGGCCGGGGCGGGCTCCGGGGGCAGCTGGGCGGCCAGGGCAGGCGCCAGGGCCGCCAGGAGGAGGCCCCTTCCCCAGTGCGCCATCCGCCGCAGAGCGTCCATGGGCCTACCTCCCGGAGGGCCGGGACTCGCTCCCGGAGGAAGGGGGTTGCAGGTTCATGGCGCGCATCCGGAGCTGGTAGAGCAGCTCCTCCATCTCCCGGGTCTCCTGCTCGGTCCGGTGGCCCTCGGTCTTGTCCCGCAGCAGGGCCAGCAGGTCCACGTAGAAGCGCGCGATGGTCGGGTCCGGCTGCGCCTGCTCCTGGGTGACGGGATGGGGGAAGCCCATGGCGATCAGCGCCTGCACGGATAGCAGGTTCGCCAACTCTCGGAGGGACGGTTCGGGAACCGCGACCTGCATGGATGCCCCTGGGATGTGGCGTGAAGACTATCACAACCTCACCCAAAGGCAGCAATTCAAGCCCCCCTGCCGCATCATTTTGGAATCCCGGTCCCCTCCGCCACAATGGAGGCACTTTGATAGGGAGGAGTTTCCCATGCGCCACGTCCCAGCCCTCGTTTTCGCCCTGGCCGTCCTGCCCCTTGCCGCCGACACCACGGGCCGCGTCGCCGGCAAGGTGACCACCAAGGACGGCAAGCCCGTCGCCTCCGCCAAGGTCACCCTCAGCCGGGTGGACATCAACTGGAAGAAGGAGCTCAAGACCAACGCCTCGGGTTCCTACATGCAGATCGGTCTCGAGCCCCGGGAATACGACCTGGAGGTCAGCGCGGAGGGCTTCGTCTCCCACAAGGAGCGATTCCGGGTCCCCCTCGGGGACGTCCTCAACGTGAACGTGACCCTCCTGACCGCCGCCGAAAGCGCCCAGGCGGGCGGGGGGGCCGTGGCGGCGACCCCGGCGGACCCCGGCGCGGGCCTGGACCAGACGGGCTCCGAAGCCTTCAACGAGGCCGTCACCCTCTTCAACGAGCAGAAGTACGCCGAGGCCCTGCCCCTGGTGGAGCTGGCCTACCAGAACCTGCAGGAGTCCCTGGAGAAGACCACGGACGAGGGCGCCAAGGCCGACGTGGAGAAGAAGATCGAGCGGGTGGGCCGGACCTACGGCATCACCCTCTTCGAGGTGGGCATCGCGTCCGAGGCCAAGAAGGACCTGCTGGTCAAGGCCAAGCCCTTCCTGGAGAAGGACTTCGAGAAGGATCCCAAGAACGGCCGCACCGTCGACCGGCTGCTGCGCCTCTCCAAGGCCCAGCACGACAAGGAGGGCGAAAAGAAGTACCAGGCGCTGATGGACGCGATCATCGGGCCCCAGGCCCAGGTCCCCTACAACGAAGCGGTCAACGCCTTCAACGCCGGCCACGTCAAGGAGGCCAAGGAGCACGCCCTCAAGGCCATCGCCACGGACCCCAAGTTCGCCGACAGCTACTGGCTGATGGGCGTGCTGGAGTTCAGCCTCAACAACCTCCCCGGGGCCAAGAGCAACCTCCGGAAGTACCTGGAGCTGGCCCCCAACGGCGCCAAGGCCGGCGAAGTGAAGGAGATGCTCAAGGAACTGAAGTAACCCGGCCCGAGGCCGGAGCGAAACGGGCCCCCGTACGGGGCCCTTTCACTTCAGGTCGAGGCTGATGGGGCAGTGATCCGAACCCATCACGTCCGCGTGGATGGAGGTCCCCTCCACCTGGCCCAGGAGGCCCTGGCTCACGAGGAAGAGGTCGATCCTCCAGCCCACGTTCTTGGCGCGGGCCCCCCCGCGGGCGGTCCACCAGGTGTAGAGGCCCGGCACCCCCGGATTCCGCTCCCTCAGCACGTCCACCATGCCGGCCTTCAGGTAGAGCTGGAAGTCCTCCCGCTCCTCCGGCGTGAAGCCGGGGTTCTTCACGTTGTCCTTGGGGCGGGCCAGGTCGATCTCCTGGGGCGCCACGTTCATGTCCCCGGTGAGGACGATCCTTTCCCCCTTCTTGTGCCGGGCTTCGAGGATCTTCGCCAGATCCCGGGCGAACTGGCGCTTGAAGGGCAGCCTCACCAGGCCGGCGCTGGCGTTGGGGAAGTAGCCCGCGATGAAGGTGAGGCCGTCCCGGGAGGAGACGATCATGCGGCCCTCGGCGTCCACCTCCGGGAGGCCCAGGCCCTTGGCGTGGGACCACCCGGCCCCCCGGCGGGAGAGGGTGGCCGAGCCCGCGTAGCCCTTCTTGCTCTGGGAGGGGAACCAGCAGACGTCGTAGGCGGATTCCAGCTGCCGGCGCACGTCCAGGTCCACCTCCTCCCACTCGCAGCGGATCTCTTGGAGGTTGAGCACGTCGGGGTCCGCCGCCTCCAGCCAGTCCATGAAGCCCTTCTTCAGCACCGCGCGGAAACCGTTGACGTTCCAGGACACGAATTTCACGGGGACTCCGAAAAGAGAGGGAAACCGCAGATTACGCAGATGGCGCCGATTAGGAAAGCGAAGGGAACGGATCAAGAGCCGCAATCCCTTGGGATCGACGAGCGGGCATAGGACCGAGAACGCGAATGGCGCGAAGGGGTCTCTGCGATGGAACGGTTCTCCCCTTCGGGGCCGGGGCCTTGGCGGCCTTTCGGGGCCACCCAACCCCGGCCCCGAAGGCGCGCCACGACGTGGCGCGGGGCGTAGCCCGGAGAACCTTGCTCAGCACGGGGCCTCATTCGCGAGGCCCGAAGGACCCTTCGCGTTCCCGCTATTGGTTCTGGAGACGGAGCATGGGCATGGAGCGCCCCAGGCTTTTCCTTCTGCATAATGCTGACCCTAGATTCCCGGAACGCACGCGTTCCAGGGGACGGGCTCAGCCTTTCAGCTTTTCGTAGGCGGCGGCGTCGAGGCCGACGACGGTGGCCTTGGGGTGCACGAGGATGGGCCGCTTCAGGAGGTTGTTGTCCTGCACCATGAGCGCGATGGCTTCGGCCTTGCTGAGTTTTCTGTCCTGGAGGCCCAGGGCCTTGTAGGCGGGGCTCCGGGTGCCCAGCATGGGCGCGGGGTCGGGCGGCAGCAGGGCCTCCAGCTCCGCGGCCCCCAGGGGCCGCTTGGAATAGTCCCGCACCTCCACCTCGATGCCCAGCTCCGCCAGCTTCGCCTTGGCCTGGCGACAGGTGGTACACGAGGACTTCATCCACAGGACGGCGGTTCCGCTCATCGAAGGCCCTCCACGAAGCGCTCCCACAACCGGTGGGAAACGATCCTCCACCATCCCATGAGCAGCAGGACCGGCCAGCCCTTGAAGCGCCCCTCGTAGGCCAGGAGCAGCCCCTCCCCCTCCCGGGCGGCCCGGTAGCGGCCCTCCTCCTCCACGCCCGGCAGGGGGCGGCAGGCGTGGAGCAGCTCCACCACGGAGGCGTCCTCGCGAAGCACGCTCAGCTCCGCCCGCCGGTGGCGCGGGTGCCAATCCCCGAAGCCCTCCCCGTCTTTCAGCCGCGCCGCCACCAGGTCCAGGGGGGCGTTGGTGGTGCGCTCCAGGGTGAAGCTCCAGACCGGCCTCACTTGACGGTGAATCCGGGCCGGGCCCCCTCCGGCGGGGCCACCAGGTAGGGCTTGGAGGTGTTGTCCGAGGCCGCCAGCAACATGCCGTGGCTTTCGATGCCCATGAGGGCCCGGGGCGCCAGGTTGGCCACCACCACCACCTGCTTGCCGACGAGCTCCTCCGGCGCGTAGGCCTCCTTGATGCCGCCGAGGATGGTGCGCTGCTCGAAGCCCAGGTCCACGGTCATCTTGATGAGCTTCTTGCTCTTGGGCACGGCCTCGGCCGCCAGGATCCGACCCACCCGCAGATCGGTCTGGGCGAAGGTGTCGTACTCGATGTTCTCCTTCACCGGGGGCACGTCCAGGGGCGTCGCCTCCACGGGGGCCGGGGCGGCCGGCTGGGCTTCTTCGAGGGCTTTCAATTCGGCCTCCTTGTCGATGCGCTGGAAGAGGGGGGCGGGCTGGGCCACGGGGCCCGGCGCGGGGGCATCGTAGGCCAGACCGTCGAAGCGCTGGTCCTCCACCTTCCCCCCCAGGCCCAGCCCCTCCCAGAGCTGCTGGGCCATGGCCGGCATCACCGGCGCGATGAGCAGGGCCGTGGCCCGCAGGGCGCGGTAGAGCTGGCAGAGCACCGTGTCGAGCTTGGGGCCCGCCGCCTCCTCCTTGGCCAGCTTCCAGGGCTCGGCCTTCACGATGTAGCCATCCAGGGCCCGCAGGTAGGCCCACAGGCCCTCCAGGGCGCCGTGCAGGTCGTTGGCCCTCATCCGCTCCACGTAGGCCGGCACCAGGGCCTCCCCCTGCTCCGCGATCTCCCGGTCCGTCTCGTCCAGCACCCCGGAAGCGGGCACGACCCCCCGCGCGGTAGCGGTGGATCATGCTGAGGGTCCGGGAGGCGAGATTGCCCAGCCCGTTGGCCAGGTCGGCGTTGAGACGGTCCATGAAGGCCTCGAAGGAAAAGCCGCGATCGTGGCCGATCTGCATGTCGCGGATGAAGAAGAAGCGCAGGGCGTCGTTGCCGTACTTCAGGAGCTCCGCCGGCCTCACGATGTTGCCCAGGGACTTGCTCATCTTGCTCTCGTCCCGCAGCCACCAGCCGTGGGCCAGGATGGTCGTGGGCAGGGGCAGGCCCATGGCCATGAGGAAGGCGGGCCAGTACACGGCGTGGAAGCGCAGGATGTCCTTGCCCACCAGCTGGAGGTCCGGGGGCCAGGCCCCCTCCGGCGCCCCCGTGAGGTAGTTGAGGAGGGCGTCGAACCACACGTAGACCACGTGCTTCTCGTCGCCGGGCACGGGAATGCCCCATTTGATGGTGGTGCGGCTGATGGAGAGGTCCGTGAGGCCCCCTTCCACGAAGCGCTTGACCTCGTTGAAGCGGAAGTCCGGCTGCACGAAGCCCGGGTTCGCCTCGTAGTGCGCCAGCAGCCGCTCCTGGTAGGCGCTGAGGCGGAAGAAGTAGGTCTCCTCCTTGAGCGTGACCAGCTGGTGGGCCAAGCCCTGGGCCTGCAGCTCCTTGGCCTGGGTCTCGGTCACGAAGGCCTCGTCCGAGACGCTGTAGAGCCCCTCGTATTCGGACTTATAGATGTCCCCGCTCTCCAGGAGCTGCCGGAAGCGCTCCTGGACGACCCGGCGGT
>CAYSXG010000121.1:0-8049 GCA_964434895.1 uncultured Solibacteraceae bacterium
GGGCGGCTACGGCGCCGATATCAACCTGGTTCCAGTCGGCTCCATGCTGTCTTCGAAGAATGGCGGTGTGGACCCCAACACGCTGGTCGCCGACCGGTTCCGGCCACTGCAAGGCTTCTCCGCCCTGCCGCTCGCCACTAACAACCTGTATGCGAACTACAATTCGCTCCAGGTCAAGTTTCTGCGGACCAAGGGGCGGACCGTGATCAATGCCAACTACACCTATGGCAAAGCGATGGGCATTCTCAGCTCATCGCTCGATGCCTTCAACCTGAACAACGATTACGGCGTCCAGTCCAACAATCGCCCTCATATTTTCAACGTGGCGTATTCCTACACGGTGGGCCGCGTGATCCACAACAAGATCGGGGCAGGGCTGGTGAATGGCGGGCAGTTTTCCGGTGTGGTGCAGTGGCAGAGCGGCCCGAACCTGACCGGAATTCGCGGCCAGAGCTTCGGCTTGAGCCTCAACGCCTACAAGATCCCGGGCACGACATACAACGTGAGCAGCACATCGCTATTGGGCACGCCCAACATCGCGCTGATGCCGATTCTCACCTGCGATCCGACCAAGAATTTGGCGGAACATCAATACCTCAACGCCGCCTGCCTGACCGCCTACGTGCTGGCCCGCATGGGCGCCACGGACCACGCCTCCTTCCTCCCCTTCGGCGTGCCCGCCTTCGCCGCCCTCCAGGACGCCGAGGACTACAACAGCCACACCCACCACAGCCCCGTGGACACCTTCGAGCGGGTGAAGCCCGAGGCCCTGCGCCAGGGGACCCAGGCCCTGGCGGTCACCGCCTGGGAGCTGGCGGAGGCCCCGGAGCTGCTGCCCCGCGCCGTCCCGGAACCCGTGGCCCCCTGACAGGCTCCAGCCCCTGCGCAGCTCCCATCACCCCGTCTCCTTCCGGGTGCAGGCGAGCGCCACGGCCCTAGGCCTCGACCCGTGGAAGACCGCGAGGAGCCACCGGGAGCTGGCGGCCCAGGCCTGCGCGGACGCCCTCCGGACCTGGGGCCCTGAGGCCGGGAAGCTCCGAAATTCATCCGCCGCCGGCTCCGGTCGATTCCTTGGGAATGGCCCCCAGGAGACCGCCATGGTCGAGCACAGGATCCGAATCCATCCTCCCCTGCGCTTCGCCCCGCAGGGCGGGGACGGTTCCTTGTTTCAACATCTATCCCTTGAAATATTAGTCATTACCTATAACCTCCTCATGCTCGTCGAGCGCATCGGGGCTCCGCGTCGTCGCGCCCCCCGGGGGGAATGAGGTGGTCCGAAGGTTCAAGCCGAAGTTCCCAGGGCCGGGCCGAGGAGGGCTGGGGTGGGCCCTGGCCGCGACCCTGGGCCTTCCCGCCCAGCAGCCGGCCCCCTCCCCGAAGCCCCTCGAGGAATTCAGCCTGGAGGAGCTCGGCAGCATCGACATCACGTCGGTCTCCAAGCGCCCGGAATCCCTGGCCCACGCTCCCGCCGCGGTCTACGTCATCACCCGGGAGGACATCCGCCGCTCCGGCGCCACCACCCTTCCGGAGGTCCTGCGCCTGGCCCCGAACCTCCAGGTGGCCCAGATGGACTCCAGCCAGTACGTCATCGGGGCGCGGGGCCTCAACATCTCCAACGTCAACAAGCTCCTGGTGCTCATCGACGGCCGCGTCGTCTACTCGGCCCTGCATTCGGGGGTCTTCTGGGACGCCCAGGACACGCTGCTGACCGACATCGAGCGCATCGAGGTGATCGCGGGGCCCGGCGGCACCCTGTGGGGCCTCAACGCCGTCAACGGTGTGATCAAACTACTCACCCGCTCCTCCAACGACCCCCAGCCCAGCCTCTTGGCCGCCGCCGCGGGCGACGAGGATCGACGCCTCGGGGTCGCCCGCCACGGCGGCCGTCTTTCGGAGAACGCCACCTACCGCGTCTACGGCAAGTACCTCGAAAGGGACGCCACGGTGGGTCCCAAGGGGACCTCGGCCCAGGACGACTGGCACCGCGCCCAGGGTGGGTTCCGCGTCGACTGGGCCCGGGGAAGCGACACGCTGACCATCCAGGGGGACGCCTACCGGGCCCTGGTGAACCAGCCCACCCTGGAGGACCGGCGCCTCGACGGCGCGAACCTGCTGGCCCGCTGGGGCCGGACCTGGTCCGCGGATTCCGCGCTGGAGGTGCAGGTCTACCTGGACCGCGCCCACCGCCGCCACCCCACGCTCTTCGAGGAGACCGCGGACACCTTCGATTTCGATGTCCAACACCGGTTTAGCCTAGGGGAGGGCCAGAGCATTGGTTGGGGGGGCGGCTACCGTAGCCTGGCGGACGACATCACCAACTCCTCCCTCCTCGCCTTCCTCCCGGCCCAAAAGGAGCTGCGCCTGGCCAACGTCTTCGCCCAGGACAGCGTGGCCCTGGTCCCCGACGCGCTCACGCTGACCCTGGGCACCAAGCTGGAGCACAACGTCTACACCGGCTGGGAGGTCCAGCCCAGCGCCCGCCTGGCCTGGATCCCCGACTCGCGCCAATTCCTGTGGGCGGCGGTCTCCCGGGTAGTGAGGACCCCCTCCCGCCTGGACGCGGACTTCTACGTGAACTTCCCGCCCTACCTGGTCTTCCAGGGAGGCCCCGGCTTCCGCTCCGAGTCCATGGTGGCCTACGAGGCGGGCTACCGGGCCCAGCTCGGCCCCCGCTTCTCCTGGTCCTTCTCCCCCTACTACGACGTCTACAAGGACGTGCGCTCCGTGGAGAAGATCGCCAACACACCGCCCACCTACGTCCTGGCCAACAAGATCGAAGGCCACGCCTACGGCGCCGAGGTCTGGGGCGAGGTGCGGGTCACCGAGGCCTGGCGCCTGAAGCCCGGCTACGCCTACCTGCGCACCAGCTTCCACACCCTCCCCGGAAGCACCGACACCTCCGGCGGGAGCTCCGTGGGGAACGACGCCCGCCACCGCTTCCTGCTGACCTCCTACCTGAGCCTGGGCCCCTCCTTCGACGTCGACGGGACCCTCCGCCACGTGAGCGCCCTGCCCAACCCCGCCGTTCCCGCCTACTGGGCCCTGGACCTGCGGCTGGGCTGGCGGCCCGTCCCGCCGGTGGAGATCTCCCTGGTGGGCCAGAACCTCTTGGATGCGCGGCACCCGGAATTCGGGCCGGCCTCCAGCCGCAATGAAATCGAACACGGTGCGATGGTGAAGATCCAATGGTCCTTCTGACGCGCCCCGGCGCCCCCTACCCCCACCGGAGGTCCCGTCTCCGGCGGGCCTGGTCCGCGCTCCTGGCCGCCTGGCTCCTCCTCGGGACCGGCCTCGCCTCCCGGACCCAGGAGCCCATGGAGTACCTGGTCAAGGGCGTGTACCTCTTCAAGTTCGGGGACTACGTCGAGTGGCCCGCGGAGTCCCTCCCCAAGCCGGGCATGCCCTTCGTCATCGGCATCCTGGGCGACGACCCCTTCGGCGCCGCCCTGGACCAGGCCGTGAAGGGCCGCACCATCCAGGGCCGGCCCATCCTCCTCCGGCGCCTGGCCCGGGTGGAGGAGGCCCGGGACGTTCACATCCTCTACATCGGCGCCTCCGAGGCCCGCCGCTGGGAGCACGTCCTCTCGGGCCTCCAGGGCCGCAGCGTCCTCACCGTCAGCGACGGGTCCCTCCAGCCCGGGGCGGTCATCAACTTCGTCATCCAGGGCAACAAGGTCCGCTTCGAGATCAACGCCGACGCCGCCGACCGCGTGGACCTCAAGCTCAGCTCCAAGCTGATGAGCCTGGCCACGGAGGTGCGGCGGGTGAAGACCAAGGGCGAGGGCTGAGCCGTGCTGGGACGCTTCTCCATCCGCTCCAAGCTCCTGGCCATCATGGTCCTGACCACCTGCACGGCCCTGCTGATGGCCGGGCTGGCCATCGTCGCCTACGACTTCGTGACCTTCAAGCGCCAGCGTCTGGACGACCTCTCCACCCAGGCGGAGATGCTCGGGGAGATCAGCAGCGCCGCCCTGAACTTCGACGACGCCAAGGCCGCCCAGGAGTACCTGTCGGCCCTCTCGGCCCGGCCCAACGTGGGCTCCGCCGTCATCTACGACGCCCGGGGCCGGGTCTTCGCGGCCTTCCAGCGCCATCCGAGCCCCGCCTTCCACCCCCCCCGGGCCGAGGCCGAGGGCTACCGCATAGAGGGGGACGACCTGCTCCTCTTCCGCCCCATCCGCCTGGGGGCCGAGGTGGTGGGCACCGTGCATCTGCGCAGCAGCCTGGAGCTCAGGGCCCGCCTGCTGGGCTACGCCAGCATCGTCCTGTCCATGCTCGTGGGCTCCCTGATGGTGGCCGTGCTGCTCAGCGCCCAGCTCCAGAACCTGATCTCCAAGCCCCTCCTGGAGATCGCGAAGGTGGCCCACAGCGTGGTGGAGCACCAGGACTACTCCCCCCGGGTGATCAAGCACAGCGAGGACGAGGTGGGGGTCCTGGTGGACGCCTTCAACCAGATGCTGACCCGCATCCAGGAACGCGAGGCCGCCCTGCACCAGACGAACCTCGCCCTCCAGGCCGAAACCACCGAGCACCGCACGGCCCGGGAGGAGATCTCGGCCCTCAACCAGAACCTCGAGCGGCGCGTCTTCGAGCGCACGGCCGAGCTCCAGGCGGTCAACAAGGAGCTGGAGTCCTTCTCCTACTCCGTCTCCCACGACCTTCGGGCCCCCCTGCGGAGCATCGACGGCTTCTCCATGATCCTCGAAAAGAACTACGGGGAGCAGTTCGACGAGCAGGGGCGCAACTACCTGAACCGCGTCCGGGCCGCCACCCAGCGCATGGGCCACCTCATCGACGACCTGCTCAAGCTCTCCCGCTCCGTGCGCAGCGAGATGCTCAAGCGCACCGTCAACCTGAGCGACATATCCAACCAGATCCTCCGGGAACTGCGGGACTCCACGCCGGAACGCCGCGCCACCGTCACCGTCGAACCCGGGATGACGGCCCACGCCGACGCCGAGCTCATCCGCACCGTGCTGGAGAACCTGATCGGGAACGCCTGGAAGTTCACCGGCAAGAACGAGGAGACCCTCATCGACATCGGCCAGAAGGGGGAGGGGGACGCCTCGGCCTTCTTCGTCCGGGACAACGGGGCCGGCTTCGACATGAAGTACGCGGAAAAGCTCTTCGGGGCCTTCCAGCGGCTCCACCGCGTCAGCGAGTTCGAGGGCACGGGGGTGGGCCTCGCCAACGTCCAGCGCATCATCCACCGCCACGGGGGCCGGATCTGGGCCGAGGCGGCCCCCGGACTGGGCGCCACCTTCTACTTCACGCTGCCAACCTAGAGGAGGAATTCCATGTCGAAGGTCATCCTGGTGGTCGAAGACAACCCGGACGATGAGGAACTCACCCTCATCGCGTTCAAGGAGAGCCACATCGCCAACCAGGTGGTCGTGGCCCGGGACGGGGCGGAGGCCCTGGACTACCTGTTCGCCACCGGGGCCCACGCGGGTCGGGACCTCCGGGTGATGCCCAGCGTCATCCTCTTGGACCTCAAGCTGCCGAAGGTGGACGGCCTGGAGGTGCTCGCGAAGCTGCGGACCCACGAAAGCACCCGGCACATCCCGGTGGTCGTCCTCACCTCCTCCAAGGAGCAGGAGGACGTCATCAAGAGCTACAACCTGGGGGCCAACAGCTACGTCCGCAAGCCCGTGGACTTCGCCCAGTTCCTGGAGGCCGCCAAGCACCTGGGCCTCTACTGGCTGGTGCTGAACGAGCCCCCCACCGGTCCCCGAACGAGCGAGTCCCCCCTCCAGTCCGAGGTCCGCTGAACCCGGATCCGGCGGCGCGAGAGGAGCCGAGACCGCGGACGTCCCCAGGACCCGCCCGCGCAATTCGCGCGATGCCCGCGCCAGGGCGAGGCCCTTTCCCGTGAAAGGGCGGTTCCCGGTTTCGGCTAGACCTTCTCGAGGGCCCCCTGGGCTTCCTCCCACTCGGCCATGGCGTAGGCCAGGTCCGCCTCCAGGCCCTTCTGGTCGTCGAGCTTGGCGTTGAAGGCCTGCCAGTCGCTGGGGTCCATGGCCGCCAGCTCCTGGGCGAGGGCCGAAAGCTTGGCCTCGAGGTCCGAGACCTTGGCCTCGGCCTCGGCCACGTGCCGCTCCAGGCGCTTGAGCTGCTTCTGCCTTTCCTTGTCGATGGGCTTGGGGGCCTGTGCAGCCTGGGCGCTCGGAGCCAGGGGTTTTGGGTTCGGAGCGGAAGGGGCGGAGGAGGCCTTCTGAGGCGCCGGCGCCGCCTTACGCGCCCCGTCCTGGGGCGCACCCTTCGGGCCATCGCGCCTTGCGCGACGGTGGGACTCCTCTCCGGCTTCGTCCTCGGGCTCGTCGGCGGCCAGGTCCAGGTCCACCCAGGCCTGGTGGTCCTCGTAGCCGCCTTCGCGGAACTCCGCCTGGCCCTCGTGGATGCGCAGCAGGTGGTCCGCCACCCGGCCCAGCAGGTAGCGGTCGTGGGTGACCACCAGCACGGCGCCGCCGAAGCTGAGGATGGTGTCCTCCATGGCCTCCATGCTGGGGATGTCCATGTGGTTGGTGGGCTCGTCCAGCAGCAGCAGGTTCACGCCTTCGCGGATGAGGGTGGCGATGGAAAGCCGCGCCCGCTCGCCCCCGGAGAGGCTGGTGACGGGCTTGGCGCAGTCGTCCTCGCCCTTGAACTGGAACTTGGCCAGGAAGCCGTACACGTCCTGCTTGGTGGCGGCGGGGTTCACGGCGTGGATCTGGCTGAACACCGTGTTCCGGGCGTCCAGGTTCTTGTGGTGCTGGTCGAAGTAGCCCAGGCGGACCTGGCTGCCCAGGCGCGAGCGCCCCGTGATGTAGGGGATCTCCCCGGCGATGGCTTTCAGCAGGGTGGACTTGCCCGTGCCGTTCAGGCCCACGATGCCCACCTTCTGGCCCCGCTTGATCTGCAGCTGCTCGATGGGTTTGTAGAGGGCGCGGCCCTCCCAGCCCACGGAGGCTTCTTCGAGCACCAGGGCCACGTCGCCGCTGCGCTGGGTCTCCGGGAACTGGAACTTCACCTTGCGGCGGTCCGAGAGGGGCCTGTCCAGGCGCTGAAGCTTGGCCAGGTGCGTGCGGCGGCCCCGGGCCTGCTTCGTCTTCACGCCGGCGATGTTGCGGCGGATGTAGTCCTCCTGGGCCTTGATGTAGCTCTGCTGCTGCTCGAAGGCCTTCTCGGCGGCCTCCATCTCCGCTTCCTTCTTCTCCATGAACTCCGAGTAGTTGCCCTCGTAGACCCGGGAACGGCCCAGCTCGATCTCCAGGATGCTGGTGCCCACCTTGTCCAGGAAGTAGCGGTCGTGGCTGATGACCACCACGGTGGCGCTGCTGTCGGCGATGAAGTCCTCCAGCCAGCGCAGGCTCGGGAGGTCCAGGTGGTTCGTGGGCTCGTCCAGCAGCAGCAGGTCCTGGCCCTGGAGGATGGCCTTGGCCAGCATGACGCGGCTCTTCTGGCCGCCGGAGAGGGCGTCCACGGGCCGCTCGAACATCTCCTGGGAAAAGCCCAGGGCCTGGAGGATGCTCTCGGCCTTGGCGCGGATGGCGAAGCCGTCCAGGCGCTCGAAGGCCTCGGTGACGTCCTGGTAGCGCGTCATCACGGCGTCGAGGTCCTCGTCGGCCTCCGCCATGCGGTGCTCCAGCTCGCGCATCTCGTGCTGCAGCTTCTCCACGTCGCCGAAGGCCGCCAGGGTCTCCTCCAGCACGCTGCCGCCGGTCTCGGGCTGGAGGTCCTGGGCGTAGTGGCCCAGCCGCACGCCGCGCTCCTTGGTGGGCCGCACCACGGTGCCGGTGTCCGGCTCCAGCTGGCCCAGCAGCAGCTTGAAGAGGGTGCTCTTCCCGGCCCCGTTGCGGCCGATGACGCCCCAGACTTCGTCCTCCTGGAGGGCCCAGGTGACGTCCTTCAGGACCTCGTGGGGGCCGAAGCGGAGGGAGACGTGATTGATGGAAGCGAGCATGCGGGCACCGGATGCAAGAACGGCCGCCTCGCGGCGGCCGTTTTGGTGGAGCTAACCGGGATCGAACCGGTGACCTCTTGCATGCCATGCAAGCGCTCTCCCAGCTG
>CAYSXG010000122.1:0-8028 GCA_964434895.1 uncultured Solibacteraceae bacterium
CGGGGAGAGGGGAAAGGGCGGTGGGGGCCGCGGCAAGGCGAAGGGGGCGGGCCCCCCCCACCCCGAGGCGGCCAAGCAGGTCCTGCCCCAGTTCGTCGGTGCCCAGGGGATGGCCCGGGCCCGGCCCCGCCAGGCGACAGGAGAGGTCCACGGCGCCGTCCCCTCCCCAGCGCCAGCCCAGGAGCAGCAGAAGGGCCAGCAGGGCGGGCCCGAGGGCCGGGATCCGTCGGCCCCTCATCGCAGCCTCGGATCCAGGGCCCCCTGGGCCCACTCCACCAGCAGCTGGGTGGCCACGTAGAGGGCCGCCCCCAGCAGCACCGCCCCCTGGACCAGGGGCAGGTCCCGGCTGTTGAGGCCCCCCACCAGGGCCTGGCCCAGGCCCGGGATGGCGAAGATGGTCTCCACCAGCACGGCCCCGCCCAACAGGCCCCCCAATTGAAGGCCCACCACCGTGAGCCAAGGGCCCGCCACCCCCGGCAGCAGCCAGCGGCGCCAGCGCAGGGAGGCCGGGAGGCCCGCCGCCCTCCAGCCCCGCAGTCCGTAGCCCTCGCGCAGGGCCTCCAGCTGGACCCCCAGGATGCGGGACTGATGGCCCGCCAGGGGCACCGACAGGGCGAAGGTGGGCAGGATCCAGGCGGCCCAGCCCTGGATGCCCGCCACCGGGAGGCCCGGCACGTGCTGGGCCACGGCCCAGAGCAGCAGGGGCCCCAGCACGTAGACCGGGGAGGCGATGGCCACCGCCTGGACCAGGCGGATCCGCGGGGAACGGCCCAGGGCCAGCAGCCAGCCCAGCAGGGCCGAAAGGGCCAGGGCCAGCATGGCCAGCTTCAGGCTGACGGGGAAGCCCTCCTTCAGGATGGCCCCCACGGGCCGGCGGAAGCGCAGGCTCTGGCCCAGGTCCCCCCGCGCCAGGTCCCGGGCCGAGGCCGCCAGGGCCCGGGTCCAGGGCAGGTCCAGCCGCAGCAGGTGGCGCAGGGCCCGGACCTCGGACTCCGTGGCCCACTCCCCGGCGGCGATGCGGGCGGGGTCCTCCGGAAGCCAGCGGGGCAGCAGCTGCACCAGGGCCCAGACCCCCGCCAGCGTGCCCGCGACGCGCAGGAGGGCCCAGGCCGCCCTCCGCATCAGGGGGCCCCCTCCAGGAGGTCCAGAAGCGGAGCGTTGGCCGGGGGGATGGGCAGCCGGCGGATCTCCGCGAGGCTGAACCAGCCCCAGGCCAGCTCCGTCCGCGGTGTCCCGGCCCCTTCGCAGCGGAAGGGGTGGAGGACCACGCTGCGGTCGGCGTAGGCGTGCGCGAGGGGGGCCAGGGGCGCGCAGCGCTCCGGAATCCAGTCCACCTCCTCCGCCAGCTCCCGGCGCAGGGCGGCCTCCGGGGCCTCGTCCGCCTCCGCCTTGCCGCCGGGGAACTCCCAAAGACCCGGCAGGACCGAAGATGCGGGATCCCGCCGCTGAAGGAACCAGCGCCCCTCCCGCTCCACGAGGCCCAGGACCACGGCGATCTCCTTCACGGCTCCCCCCGCCCCGTCATTCCAGCCCCTCCTGGTAGGCCAGCTTGGCCAGCTTGGTCGCGTAGCGCCGCCGCAGGGTCTCCACCCAGACCAGCTTGAGCCTGCCGTAGGAAGGGCGCAGGTGGACCTCCACCCAGCACTGGAGCTCCAGCACCGAATCGCAGCGCTCGAGGCTCTCCTTCAGCTGGCGCGGCAGGTCCTCGTCCACCCGCTGGTAGCGGGCCACTGGGCCGAAGCTGAGGCGGTGGATGGCGCAGGCCCCCAGGGCTTCCAGGCGCTCCCGGTGGAGGGCCGTGCCGTAGCCCTTGTGCTGGGCGAAGCCGTAGCCATGGTGCAGCTCCTCCAGCTCGCGCATGCGCGTGTCCCGGTGGGTCTTGGCCAGGATGCTCGCGCAGGCCACCGCGCAGCTCAGGGTGTCCCCGTCCACGATGGTGCGCTCCAGGATCCCGGTGTCGGGGTGGCGGTTCCCGTCCACGAAGACCAGGCGGGGTTTGGGCTCCACCTTGGACACGGCCCCCCGCATGGCCATCAGCGTGGCCTCCAGGATGTTCTCCCGGTCGATGGCCAGGGCGTCCATCTCCATGACGGACCAGCCCGGCAGCACCGCCTTCAGCTCCGCCGCCAGGGCCTCCCGCCGCTCCGGCGCCAGTTGCTTGCTGTCCCTCACCTCCCGCAGCACCTGGGGCCACTTCTGCACGACGGCCTGATCCAGCACCGCGCAGGCGGCCACCACGGGGCCCGCCCAGGCCCCCCGCCCCGCCTCGTCCACGCCCGCCCAGCGGATCCCCGGCGGGACGTTGCCCAGATCCCAGTCCAGGGGATTGAGCTTCACCGCGCCCCCTTTCCGGCGGAGCGGCCCGGCCCGCTCGGAAGGGGCGGGAAGGGCTGGCCGGTCCAGGCCCTGAAGGCGGCCTTCTGGGCCTCGGTGGCCGCGGGGCTGGGCAGGATCCGGACCGTGCGCGCGGGGTTCTCGATCACCTTCACCGGCACCGTCCCCACCCTTCCGCGGTCCGCCACCAGCACCTCCACGCTGGAGCCCGGCGCCGCGTCCCCCAGCCGCTTCTGGACCTCGGCGGCGGTGGGCGTGCGCCAGCCCCCCACGGCCACGATCTCCTGGCCGTAGCTGAGGCCCGCCTGGAAGGCCGGGCTGCCGGGGATGACGTTCTGGATGGTGGGCGGGTCCCCGGGGGCGCTCTTCGCGAAGGCCAGGCCCGTGTAGGCCCGGGCCCGGGCCACCGCGTCCGGATCCTTCTGGTCCTCGGGACCCAGCAGCTCCCAGGGGGCCCTCAGCTCGAACTTCAGCCCGAAGGCCTCTTCGATGGCCGAAGGGTCCAGCTCCGAGCGGCCCTCCACGAAGTCCTCCCAGAAGGGGGCGGGGTCCTGGCCGGAGATCTCCTGGTAGGCCTTGCGGATATCGGCGTCCGTGAGGCCCCTCTCCCCGTGCCGCTGCCACAGGAGCGCGAAGAGCTCCGCCAGGCCCCGGGTTCCCCCGCTCCCCGTCCGCAGCCGCGCCTCCATCATCAGGGCCACCAGGGAGCCCTTGTCGTAGTAGCCCACGGTGCTGTTGGTGGAGAACTCGTGGGGCTTGTACTGGCGGATCCAGGCGTCGAAGCTGGCCTCGGCCACGCTCTGCTCCGTCTTCCCGGGGCGCTGGAGGTTCTCGGTCCACCGCTGGGCCCACTCCTTGGCCACGAAGGACCAGGGCATCACGCCGGCCCGCAGGGCCAGCAGGTTGTCCATGTAGTCCGTGAAGCCCTCGTGGAACCAGAGCTGGCGGGTGTAGTTCTCCTTCGCGTAGTCGAAGGGCCCCAGCACGGGGTCCTTCAGGCGCTTGACGTTCCAGACGTGGAAGAACTCGTGGCTGATGAGGCCGTAAAGCTGGTGGTAGCCCTCGGCCTTGTCGTAGCGGTGGGGATCCGAAAGGAGGGCCGTGCTGTTCTTGTGCTCCAGGCCGCCCCCGGCCCGGGGGCTGAAGGTGAGCAGGAAGACGTAGCGTTCGAAGGGGAAGCCGCCGAAGAGCCCTCCCGCCTCCTCCACGATCTTCTTCGTCGCCTCGGCGATGCGGGCCTCGTCGCCGTTGTGGGCGCCGTTGAAGGCGAACTCGAAGCGGGCCCCCAGGCTGGTCCACGTGCGGACCCTCAGGTCCCCCAGCTCGAAGGGGCTGTCCACGAGGGTGTCGTAGTCCTCGGCCCGGTAGCGCCCCCGCGTCTCGGGGAGGCCCGTGGCCACCTTCCAGCCGGCGGGGAAGCCCTCGAAGGCCACCTCGTAGGGGAGGTCCAGGCGGTCTTCCAGGTAGAGGAAGGTGCCGGCTCCGCTCAGGAAGGCGTGGGTGGCGTCCACGTGGTTGGTGCGCACCGAGAGCTCGTTGGCGAAGAGGCGGTAGCGCAGGGTGCCGCCCTTCGGGAGAGGAGGGATCCTCCAGCGCTGCTTGTCCAGCTTTTCCAGGGCCTGGGGGCGGCCCTCCCCGTCCGCGAGGCTCATCCGGTCCAGCATCCGCGCGTAGTCCCGCACCAGGTAGGAGCCGGGCGTCCAGGCCGGGAGGGCCGCCACCGCGCCTTCGACCACCGCCTGGGCCGGCAGGCGCAGCTCCACCTCGATCTCGTGCTGGGCCAGCTCCAGGGGACGCACCCGCACCTGGACGACGGGCCTCCCCTTCCCCTCAGCGGCCACGAGAAAGCCCCCCCACAGCACGCAGCACAACCATCCCCGGAACCCCAAGCCCCCTCCTCGACTTCAAAAACAACAGCCGCCCCGCACACCTGGCCATAGGTCCCCGCGAATTCATCCTCGAATGCCCCGTAGCCAACGATCGACGGCCCGGACAGGGGATGCGGGTCGCGGAGCGCGGTGCTGAATGCACCGAGCGGAGCGGGGTCCCCGCACCCCTGGCCATAAGTCCCCGTGAATTCATCCTCGAATGCCCCGTAGCCAACGATCGACGGCCCATCCCAGCTCCCCCTCATCCACGCGGTACTCCGGGTGGCGCAGCTGCTCTTCGACCAGGGCCCCGAAGTGGGCGGTGAAGAGGATCACCTCCTTGCGGGCCCGCTCGAAGTCGAGGCCGAAGACCTCGTGGATGAAGAGGCCCAGGGGGCTGAGGCCCCGCTCCACCCGGGGCATGAGGTCCCGGAAGCCGGAGTCCGGCGCGGGCACGGCGATGGAGCGCAGGATGAAGCCCGTGAACTCCGGGATCTCCTGCAGCAGGGCCAGGTAATCCGAGGCCAGGGCCAGGGTGGCCTCCCGGACCGCCTCCTCCCCCGCCGGGAGGGGGGCCAGCCGGGGCGCCACCATGAGCTGCATGCGCCGCTCCATGAAGGCCAGGGCCACCAGGCAGAGCTGGCGGAAGAGGCCCTCCTTGCTTTCGAAGTGGTAGTAGAGGGTCGGCTTGGAGACGCCGGCCTCCTCGGCCACCTCCCGCACCTGGACGCCGTCGTAGCCCCGGGCCGCGAAATGCGTGAGGCCCACCAGCAGGAGCTTGGCCTTCAGCTCCCCCCTCTCCGCCAGGCGCCCCAGGCCCTCCCGCAGATGCCCGCCGTCCTGGAGCCCCAGGGCCTCCAGGGTGTACACCGGCTGCGCGTCGCTCGGACTGGGGTGGGACATCACTCGACCTCGTGGAAGGTCCAGGGTACAACGGCCTTCACCCCCGGGGCCCCTTCCCACGACCCCGGACGAGCCCCAAGGAGCCACGATGGGAGCCAGCCGCCACGATTTCCTGCCCCACGTCCTGGACCTGCTGGCGCCGATGGGACCGCTCCAGGTGGCGAGGTTCTTCGGAGGCCACGGCCTCCGCCTCCGAGGGGCCCAGTTCGCCATGGTCATGGACGACGCCCTGTACCTGAGGGTCGACGAGGCCACCCGCCCGAATTTCGAGGCGAGGGGCTCCCGCCCATTCGCCTACTCGACCCGTCGGGGGAGCGTCCAGGTCCGAAGCTACTTCGCGGTACCCGAAGACCTCCTGGATGAACCCCTGGAACTGCTCGCCTGGGCCCAACGGGCCGCCGCCGGGGTCCGGGCTTAGGGGCCGTGCCAAAATAGCCTGTGCAGTTTAGGTTCTTTTGCTGCGGCACCTTATGCCGCCGCGCTTGTGACCTGACCAGCTTATTTTGACCCAGCGGCTTAGCGTCCAGCCCCGGCGTGGACCCAGTCGAGGTCGAGGCCCACCTGGGCCCCCAGCTCCCGGCTGCGCTCCTGGAGGCGGCCGCGCAGGGCTGGCCCCGCCTCTACGCAGGCCTTGGCCCGGGCCACGATGGCCTCGGTCTCGGCCTCCACCTCCAGGGCGTCGAAGACGGGCCCCTCCATCCGCAGCAGGCGCATCAGGCTGTGGACCTTGTGGTTGTTGGCGCTCAGGGCCACCGTGGGCGTGCCTCCGGTGGCGGCGAAGATCCCCAGGTGCCAGCGCCCGCCCACGTGGACCGCGGCGTTGCCGAGGACGTCGATGCCCTGGCGCACCGGGAGGTTGAGGCCCAGGAGGGGGAGGCCCGTTTCCGCCTGGACCTGGCGCATGATGCGCGCGTCCACCACCGAAGGGGCCGTGAGAAGCACGGGACCCACCTCCTCGTTCAGGCGACGGCAGAGCCGGAGGAAGGCGGGGGCGAAGTCCCGGTGCTCGTATTGGGGCAGGGCGTAGGCGGAGCTGGCGCACACGGTGACGTAGGGGGCCGCCGGGTCGAAGCCTTCGGCGGAATCGGGCCATGCGGAAAAGTGCCCCTCCCGAGCCCCGAGGGCCACCCATTCGGAGCGGGGGGCGGCGGGGGTCGCGAAGGCCACGTCCGGGACCAGCCTCCAGCTCCCGGGGCGAACCCAGGCGGCGCAGGCCTCCGCCGTCGTCTCCTCCCGGAAATGGACCTCGTCCAGGAGCGGATAGACCTCCCGGGCGAGCCCCGCCAAGGCCTCCTCACCCAGATCCGCGGAGTGGTTGATGAGGGCGCAGGGCTTTCCGAACACCACCTTGGCCAGGTAGGCCAGAAAGAGCAGCATCCGCCCCCGGACCATCCCGGGCCGGAGGAAGTTCTCCCCGTTCAGGACCACCCCGTCGCAGCGCCGGAGCATGTCCGCGACGTCCTGCAGGATGAGGCCCCCCTCCACCTCCGCGGCGTGGCGACGGAAGTCCGCCGGGGTCCGCATCTCGGACAGGGCGGGATGGGGCCGCACGAACCAGGCGCTGGGGAGCACCCAGGCCGGAGACGCGCCGCTGCGGGTCAGGGCCGCCTTGAACCAGGCCCCCATCAGGCGGCATCCCCAATTGGGGTGATCCGAGGTGTCGGGGCCGAACAGCAGCTTCAGGGCCATGGGGATTCCGGGACGGGAGGCAAGTGCTAGAGTGGGATCCACTCGAAAGGCTCATCTTTACATGGCGACCCAGTGGTTCGCGGGCCCCCTGCGCTTCACCGCCCAGGCCTGCCCAGAGCAAGGCTACCGATCCTCGGAGGGCGAGGCCCTGCTCCGACGGGGCTGCTGCGCGGAGGCCCTGGCCCTCCTGTCCCGGGCCGTCGAGGAGGGGCCCGAGCGGCCCGAGCTGTGGTCCCAGCTGGGAGCGGCCCACGTGGGCCTGAACCAGGCCCCCGAAGCCGCCGCCTGCTTCGAGCGCAGCCTCGCGCTTTCGGAGGACCAGCCGGCCCTGTGGAGCAACCTGGGCGTGCTGCGCTTTCACGCGGGGGAGCTGGAACCGGCCCTGGCGGCCTTCCGGCGGGCCCTCGCCCGGCGGCCGGACCTCCTGCCCGCCCGGCGGAATGCCTGCCTGGCCCTCTTCACCCTGGGCCGGGACCGGGAGGCCGAGGAGCTCCTGCCCCCCTCCTCGGATCGCTGGGAGCTGAGGAGTCGGGCCCTCAAGGAGCGGGGGAACCTCGAGGGGGCCATGGAGGCCATTCGTGAAGCCATCCGCCTCCTGGAACCCGGGGACGGCCCCCCCGGCGGGGTCCCGGAGGCCCCCTACTCTCCGGCCCTGGCCCGGGGGGTTCTGGAAGCGGCCCGGGAGCGGCTGGACGGAGCGGGCCTCCCCTTCTTCCTCCTGGCCGGGACCCTGCTCGGCCTGGTGCGGGAGGGGGATCTCCTGGACCACGACAAGGACCTGGACATCGGCATGGCCTGGGACGTGCCGCGCGCCTCCGTCGTGGCCGCCCTATGCGCCGGCGGGCTGTTCACGATTCCCTGGCAGGAGGGGGTCCTTCCCCCGGAGCGCCCCTGGTACCGCACCTTCCGCCACCGCGACTCCGGCTGCACCCTGGACGTCTTCTTCTTCCGGCCGGAGGGGGACCGCGTGCTCTGCGGCATCGACGAACTCCCCGCCCCCGTTCTCAGCCGCATGAGCGCCTTCGGGCTGAGGGACTGGACCTGGAGGGGGCGCGCCTGGCGGGTGCCGGATCCCCTGGAACGCTACCTGGAGGAAGTCTACGGGCCCCACTGGAGGATCCCGGACCCGCATTACCAACCGATCCTATCCAAACCCACGCGCCTCCCCGAATCCCCCCCCGCGGTGGTCTGGATGGCCTACTGCCGCCCGCTCGAGGCCTCGGGCACGAGCGGC
>CAYSXG010000123.1:0-8016 GCA_964434895.1 uncultured Solibacteraceae bacterium
TCCCAGCTGGGGGGGAGGGGCGAGGTGGAGCTCAGCGACCCCTTGGGGGGGGTGGACGTGGTGGCCCGGCTGAGGCCCCAGCGGGTGGAGCGCTGGCTGTGGCCCCTGGGGCCCGGCCAGCTCCACCTGATGGAGGCCGTGCTGAAAAGGCCTTAGGCGAAGCCCAGGAGGGCGCCCCGGGTCCGGAGGTCCCGGAGCAGGGCGAGGCATTCCTCGAGGTCCAGGCCCAGGGCCGCGGCGGCTTCGCCAACGGGCTGGCCCTCCTGGCAGCGGGCCAGCAGGGCCGAGCTGTGGGGGCTCAGCTCCAGGGCCTGATAGGAGAGCTCGACATCGCGGTAGCAGAGCAGGTGGGTGGGACCCTCGGCGGGCTCTGGGTCCTCCTCGTCGGCCTCGTGGACCCCGTGGCCGGAGGTCAGGTTGCGGGCCCCCCCGCGCGGGCTTCGTGGCCCGGGTAGGGGTGGCCACGGTTGCGGGGGGCCCCGTAGAGGACCGCGCGGCTGGCTGGACCCGCTTCTTCGCCCAGGCCCTGCGGGACCGGGGCGTCCGGGGCCTGGAGGATCTCCATCTCCATGAGCTCGTAGTGGGCCAGCTGGAGCAGGCAGGGCCAGCGCTCGGCCCCCCACCGGCTTTCCGCGAGCCAGGCCACGAAGGAGGGCTGGAGGTCCCGGTAGTAGTAGCTCTGGATGGAGCGGCTCGCCACGAATTCCCGCAGGCCGGCGTCCCAGGCCTCCTCCCCCACCACGCCGCGGGAGAGGGGGAAGCTGTCGTCCAGGGGCTCCGTGAGGGTGCAGTAGACCAGGGCGCGGTACGTGGCGAAGCGGCGGCCGTAGCGCCGGAAGGCGGCCTGGTCCTCGGGGCCCAGGCCCCGCTCCGCGGCGAAGCCCTCGGGGTCCCCCAGCAGGGCCTCCTCGCCCTCGAGGTCCAGCATCACGTCCGAAAAGGCGCGGTGGAGGTTGTCTAGTCCGCTAGGCATGGGAGGCCTCCGCGCTCAGGGGGGCCAGGGCCGCGTCGTAGACCCGCTGGAGCTTCTCCCGCTCCGCCAGCAGGACCTGGAGGGAAGGGATGTTGCTGTCCCGCTCCAGGAGCACGGGCACGGGCCTTCCGATGCGGGGCAGGACCCAGCGCATCAGCTCGATGACCGGGTCGATGACCTCTTCCCCGTGGGTGTCGATGATGATGCCGTCCTCCTCGTCGAAGAGGTGGCCGGCGATGTGCATCTGGCGGACGCGGTGCAGGGGCATCCCCTCCAGCCAGGCCTTGGGGTCGAAGCCGTGGTTCTGGCTGTTGACGTAGAGGTTGTTGATGTCCAGGAGCCAGCCGCAGTCGGCGCCTTCGAGGACCTCCAGGATGTAGTCCCGCTCGGACATCTCTGAGGCCCCGAGCTCGGCGTAGTAGCTGATGTTCTCCAGCAGGAAGGGCACCGGCAGCCGCTCCTGGAGGGCCCGGGCCCGGGCCACGGCGTGGCGCACGGATTCCCGGGTGAAGGGCATGGGCAGGAGCTCGTGGGTGTTGGCCCCGCCGTAGGTGGACCAGCAGAGGTGCTCGGAGTGGAAGGGGGTGCCCACGTCCTTCAGGAAGGCCGCGAGGTCCCGGACGACCTCCTCGTCCCAGGGATCCAGGCCCCCCATGGACATGGAGATGCCGTGGGTGAGGATGGGGTCCCGCTCCAGGATGGATCGCACCGTGCGGGCCCGGCGGCCCCCCTGGCCCATGAGGTTCTCCGGGGCCATCTCCCAGAAGGGCACGGGGGTGGCGTCCAGGGCGGCGATTTCGCTGAGGTGGGGTCTGCGGAGGCCGACTCCGACCCCGCTGATCTGGGACATGGGGACCTCATGAAGAAGGGGGGAGGATGCCCCTCCCCCCATTCTCGTGCAAAACGGGCCTTACTTCTTACTTCTTGCCGCCGCAGCTCTTGCCTTCGGCGCCGCAGGACTTTTCGCCCTTCTTGTCGCCCTTGCACTTCTTGTCGCCCTTGCACTTCTTATCGCCCTTGCACTTCTTATCGCCCTTGCAGGACTTTTCGCCTTCGCCCTTCTTCTCCCCCTTGCACTTCTTGTCGCCCTTGCACTTCTTATCGCCCTTGCAGGACTTCTCGTCCTTCTTGTCGGCGCTGCAGCTGGCTTCGAGGAGGGACTTCTCGGAGGTGGAGTTCACGGCGCTGGCGGCCACCTTCGGCGTGGCGGAGGTCGCCACGAAGGCGCCGGCGGCGAAGAGGGTGGCAAGGGTGGTGAGCTTGCGATTCATCTAATTCTCCTTCGCGGTTCTCAGCCGCATGTGACCCGGGGGGGTCGAGGTTAGGGGGTCCACCAGGGGTGGTTGGGCTTTGGGTGCTGAAGCGCCCCCCACTGTGACGAAAGTCATTGCGGACTTCAAGGGTTTGAAATGATTTCACTGAAATTTCAAGGAAACCCAAGCTCCTCCCCCGCTCCGGCGGGGGGGCCGCCGACAGGGTGCTCGCTCCGCCCCACGGGGGGCCGTCCCTGGTTACCCTAGCGGAATGCCTTAAGTTCCTTCGGGACCCATTAGGAATTCGTATGCCCAGTTTCCGTCGTTTCCTTCTCGGCCGCCGTCTCTCCACCGAGGAGTCCCACCACACCAAGATCAGCAATCCCATCGCGCTGGCGGTCTTCAGCTCCGATGCCCTCTCCTCCGTGGCCTACGGCACGGAGGCCATCATGAACACCATCAGCCAGGCGACCCCGGCCCTGGGCCTGGGCGCGGCCATGGCCATGGGGGCGATCTTCTGGTCCTGGTGGGCGGCCCTGGGCATCAGCGCCCTGCTGCTCATCCTGATGGTCAGCTACAAGCAGACCATCCACGCCTACCCCTCCGGGGGCGGCGCCTACCTGGTGGCCAAGGACAACCTGGGCGAGGTGGCGGCCCAGACCGCCGGGGCCAGCCTCCTCATCGACTACATCCTCACGGTGGCGGTGTCCGTCTCCTCCGGCGTCACGGCCATCACCTCGGCCTACCCGGGCCTGGAGCCCCACCGCGTGGGCCTGGCCCTGGCCATCATCGCCTTCATCGCCGTCATGAACCTGAGGGGGGTGAAGGAGAGCGGCTCCGTCTTCGCCGTGCCCACCTACGGCTTCGTCTTCTTCATCCTGATGATGGTGGGGGTCGGGCTCTTCCGGGCCTTCACCCACAGCGACGCGGAGCTGGTGGAAAGGGTGCAGGTCCAGACCCTCCACGTGAGCACGTTGGGCAAGTGGGCGGCGGTCTGGCTCTTCGCCCGGGCCTACGCCGCGGGCTGCACGGCCCTCACGGGGGTGGAGGCCATCAGCAACGGGGTGACGGCCTTCAAGGACCCCGTCTCCAAGAATGCCGCCAAGACCATGACCACCATGGTGATCCTGCTGGGGGCCATGTTCCTGGGCATCACCTACCTCTCCAATCACTACCACCTGGCCCACTCCGAGGAGGTCTCCGAATCGCTGCTCTCCATGCTGGGCCACAAGATCTACGGCACGGCCGGCGTCGGGAAGGCCCTCTACCTCACCCAGCAGTTCTTCACCACGGCCATCCTGGCCCTGGCGGCGAACACCTCCTACGCGGACTTCCCCCGCCTGGCGGCCCTCCACGCCAAGGACGGCTTCCTGCCGCGCCAGTTCACCAGCCAGGGGGACCGCCTGGTCTTCTCCAACGGCATCATCATCCTGAGCGTCGCGGCCTCCATCCTGGTGGTCATCTTCGGAGCCCACGAGACCCACCTGCTGGACCTCTACGCCCTGGGCGTCTTCATCGGTTTCACCATCAGCCAGAGCGGCATGGTGCTCCACTGGAAGAAGGAGCAGGGCGCGCACTGGCAGCTCAAGGCCGTCGTCAACGGCCTTGGGGCCCTGACCACCTTCCTGGTGATGTGCGTGATCGTGGCCACCAAGTTCGTCCACGGCGTGTGGGTGGTGGTGATCCTCGTGCCCCTGATGGTGATCACCTTCTTCCAGATCCACCGGCACTACATCCGGGTGAGGTCCAAGCTGGCCGCCAGCCGAACCGAGATCGTCTACCCGCACAAGAACCGCGTGGTGGTGCTCGTCTCGGGCATCCACCACGGCGTGGTCCACGCCCTCTCCTACGCCAAGTCCATCGCCCCCCACGGCGAGATCGAGGCCGTGACCGTGGACTTCCCGGACGAGCACGGCCGCGAAAGCCCCGCCCTCCAGAAGCTGCGCAGCGACTGGCCCCACTACTGCGAGGGGGTGCCCCTCCGGGCCGTGCGCAGCCCCTACCGCAAGATCGTCGAGCCCATCCTCCACGAGATCGACCGCATCCGCTACGCCGAGCCCGAGGTGATGCTCACGGTCATCATCCCGGAATTCGTCACCACCAACTGGTGGGAGAACCTCCTGCACAACCAGACCGCCCTGCGCATCAAGGGAGCCCTGCTCCTCAAGCCCAAGACCGTGGTGATCTCCGTGCCCTACCACCTGGATCCGGTGCTGGACTAGCGGAGGTCCCCCATGCCTGCCCTTTCCCTCCTCGCCCGCTGTCTGATGGGATCGGCCTGCCTGCTGGCGGCCCCGGCCCCGCGCCCGGCGCCTCCCAAGCTGGTGCTCGTCCTCTCCGTGGACCAGTTCTCCGAGGACCTGGCCAAGCGCTACGCGGGCACCTGGGAAGGGGGCCTGGGGCGCCTCTTCCGGGAGGGGGCCTGGTTCCAGGAGGCCTACCACGACCATGCCTTCACGGAGACCGGCCCGGGCCATTCCGTGCTGCTCTCGGGGCGGACGCCCGGCCACACGGGCATCGTGGAGAACTTCTGGTTCGACCGTTCCACCTGCCGGACGAGCTACTGCGTGGAGGACGAGGGGGCCCCCCTGGTGGGCCAGGCCGGGGTGGGGGCCAGCAACGCCCGCTTCCTCGGCACGGCCCTGGGCGACTGGCTCCAGGCGCAGGTCCCCGGGAGCCGCGTCTTCTCCCTTTCCGGGAAGGACCGCGCCGCCATCCTCATGGCCGGCCGCCGCCCGGGGGCGGTCTACTGGCTCGGGGGCCCCGGGGGCTTCACCACCTCCACGGCCTTCGCCAAGGCTCTCCCCCCCTGGCTCGAGGCCTACGACGCCCGTTTCCGCCAGCGCCTCCAGGAGGAGAACTGGACCTGGACGCCCCTGCGTTCCTACGCCGGGGAGAGCCGGAAGGGGAGCGTCGCCTGGGAGGGGCGGACGGTGGTGGAGAACGGCGCCTTCCCCCGCCTCGTCCAGGGCGTGGGGATGGACCTGGACGGGGGTTTCCTCTCCCGCTTCCGGGCCTCGCCCTTCCTGGACCAGGTCACGCTGGAGGCCGCCGAGGCCCTGGTGGAGGCGGAGGGCCTGGGCCGCGGGCCCTCCGTGGACCTGCTGACCCTCAGCCTTTCGTCCACGGACTATGTGGGCCACGCCTTCGGGCCCCGGAGCATGGAGATGCAGGACACCCTCCAGCGCCTGGACCAGCGTCTCGGGGCCTTCCTGGACCGGCTCCGGAAGCGGGTGCCCGGGCTTTGGGTGGTGCTGTCGGCGGACCACGGCTGCCTGGACGTCCCCGAGGCCCTCCAGGCCGGCGGCTTCCCCGCCCGGCGCCTGGACCCCGTCCCCTGGGTGGCCGCCCTGAACGCGCGCATGAAGGCCCTCCTGCAGATGCCGGGGGACCCCATCCTGGCCCAGTCGGAACCCAAGCAGCTCTACCTGGACCACGCCGCCCTGGCCGCGGCGGGCCTGGATCGGGCCCAGGCGGCCCGCCGGGTGGCCGAGGCCCTGCGCTCCCTGCCGGAGGTGCAGGAGACGGCCACCTACGAGGACCTGGTCGGCTTCCAGGAGGCGGAGCTGGGGGATCCCAAAACGAACAGTTTCCGGGCCCGGCTCAAGCACAGCTTCCATCCGGACCGCTCCGGGGACCTGCTGGTGGTCTTCAAGCCCATGGTGGTCATGGACGAGGCCCGGATCTACCACGCCGCGGACCATGGCACCCCTCACGACTACGACCGCCGGGTGCCCCTGGTCTTCTGGGGCCCCTGGAAGCCCGGGGCGCGCCTGGAGTCCGTGCGCACCGTGGACCTGGCCCCCACCCTGGGCCGGGCCCTGGGCCTGCATCCTGACGGGCCGGTGGACGGGCGGGTCCTGGACCTGCCCCTGCGCGGATCCGCCCCCCGCTGAGGCACGAAGATGGCCGGGGACAACGCGTCCACCGACGGAGCCCCGGGAGCGTGGCTCAACCGCGCGGTCTGGGGCATGGCCCTCACCAGCTTCCTTTCGGACCTCGGCCACGAGGCCCAGAGCGTCCTGCTGCCGGGCTTCATGGCCGCCCTGGGCCTCCCGCCCCTGGCCCTAGGGGCCGTGGAGGGGCTGGCGGACGCCGCCTCCAGCTTCATGAAGCTGGGGGCCGGCTGGTGCTCGGACCGCCTCGGGCGGCGCAAGGGCCTGGTGGTGACGGGCTACGCGGCCACGGGCCTGGCTTCGGGCCTCATCGCGCTGGCCTCGGGGTGGCCCCTGATCCTGCTCGGCAAGGGCTTCGGATGGGCGGGCCGGGGTCTTCGGGGCCCCCTCCGGGACGCCCTCCTCACGGATAGCATCCCGCCGGAGGCCCGGGGCCGGGCCTTCGGCTTCCATCGGGCCGGGGACACCCTGGGGGCCATCCTGGGTCCCCTGGCGGCGGTGCTGCTGCTGGCCCGGGCTCCGGCCTCCTTGCACCTTCAGCGGACCCTCATGGCCTGGACCCTCGTGCCGGGCCTCCTGGCCGCCCTGGCCTTCGGCCTCCTGGTGAAGGAGCGGGCCCGCCGTCCCTCCAGCTCCCCTTCGCTACGGCAGGCCCTGGGCCGTCTGCCCGCCTCCTTCCGGACCTACTTGGTCGGGGTGGGGATCTTCGGGGCCGGGGACTACGCCAACACCCTCCTGATCCTGGAGGCGGCCCAGCTCCTGACCCCGGCCTGGGGCCCCGGGAGGGCCGCCGGCGGGGGGGGCCTGCTCTACTTCCTGCACAACGGGGTCTAGGGCGTTTCGGCCTACCCGGCCTGGGACCTGGCGGACCGCTTCAGGGAGCACCGCCGCATCCTAGGAATGGGCTACGGCCTTTCCGCGGCCGTGCCCCTCCTGCTCATGGCCGCCTTCCATCGAGGGCGGGCCACCCTTCCCTACATGGCCCTGGTCCTGGGCCTCGCCGGCCTCGTGAACGGCCTTCAGGACACCCTGGAGGGGGCCACCACGGCGGAGCTGGCGCCGCCGGAGCAGCGGGGACTGGCCTTCGGTCTTTTGGGGGGGGTCAACGGTATGGGGGACCTGGTCTCCAGCCTGGTGGTGGGGGCCCTTTGGACCCTCCATCCCCTGTGGGGCTTCGGCTACGCGGCCCTGTTGATGGCCGCGGGCTCCGCGGCGCTGCTCCGGGCTCCCGAGTAGGGCCCCCTGGCCCCGGGGCCCCGGGGGGCCTACCATGGCCACCGATGCAGACCTTTCGCAGATTCCTTCTCGGCCGGCGGTTGTCCAGCGAGGAGGTCCACCACACCAAGATCAGCAATCCCATCGCGCTGGCGGTCTTCAGCTCCGACGCCCTTTCCTCGGTGGCCTACGCCACCGGGGAGATCATGGCCGTGCTGGCGCCGGCGGTGGCGGCCTTTTCCGTCGGGGTCATCGGCTGGTCCTGGCCCGCGGCCGTGGGCATCACGGGCCTGCTGTGGATCCTCCTCGTCAGCTACAACCAGACCATCCACGCCTACCCCGGCGGGGGCGGGGCCTACATCGTGGCCAAGGAGAACCTGGGGGAGCTGCCGGCCCAGGTGGCCGGGGCCTCCCTCCTGGTGGACTACGTGCTCACGGTGGCGGTGAGCATCTCCGCGGGCATCACCGCCATCACGAGCGCCTTTCCTCAATTGGATCCCCACCGGGTCTTCCTGGCCCCCCTGGTGAACGCCTTCGTGGCCCTGATGAACCTGAGGGGCGTGACGGCGAGCGGCGCGATCTTCGCGGTGCCACCCTACGGCCTCCGACGGTTCATGATTGTACTCATCACCCGGGCCCTTGCCCGCTATTGCCGGCGTGGGCCATAGCATCACCTCGC
>CAYSXG010000124.1:0-2928 GCA_964434895.1 uncultured Solibacteraceae bacterium
AGCACGGCAACCGCGCTATGCGCGGCCCCGGCCACTACGCCCTGGCCCGCATGGCCCAGATGCTCTACTGGAACGAGGCCGTCGAGACCCACCTGGCCAAGGCCGTGGAGGCCGGCTACCGGACGCCCCAGGTGGAACTGGCGAGGGCCGAGGCCCTGATGGCACACGCCACGGCGTTGCTCGAGTATAGTGATAGCAACGAGTTCCGTAACCAAATCGATAGCATCTATTTTAAAAAGATAAAATTAATTATAATAAACCTTAGTGGACAGACACAAGTAAACGAGAATGTTAAGATAGATATATTACGATTATCTCTTGATAAAAAATATGATGAAGCCATCCAAATTGGGGAAACTTTTCTTTCCAGTCACCCCTGGGATTCTAATATTGCATTAAAGATATGCGAATTATATTCTCTAAAGTCATGGGAATTCATAAAAACAAATAAAAAAATCAGAATGGATCAAATTGTTTTGCAAGGAAAACCTAAGAACATGCCGAGCAGTCAAGAAATTGATTTTGTATCCAACTGCAAAAAATCACAACTAATATCAGAAAAACTAACTTTACGTTACCCAAGTTCCCCCAGCAGCTATCACGCACTTTCGATGCCACTTAATATCCTTGCCATAGCCAAAGTTGGTGAGGAGCGTACACAAAACGAGAACATAGATAAATACAAAAAGACAATCGAAGAAAACAAGAAAATATGGTCAAGTGACCCCTGGGCAGTCGAAAACAAAGCTATTATCTTTAGGGCTATTGATGTACCTAATAACTGGAGTTCAGGTCGAGATATTTCCAAGGCCCTGCTGGAGTTGGATCACTCAATAAAAGATTTATACAATAATAAATATATAGGCAACATTAATAAATTACGACTACAAATCACATTGATTTACGATAAACTTCATATTATATCAACATTTGGACAAGAAAACATAAAAGAGACTCATGACCTTCTCAATTTCCTCGACAATGACAGAGAATATAACCTTGATAAATCCGCTCTCGACACTCGGTGGCCAGGGCATCTGACCCTCGCCATATTGGCTCAAAAAATGAAAATCGAATGGGATATAGGCGCTGATTCGCAGAATTCAATCGACGCATATAAAATCATCATAAATAAACAGGTCAATAACCAATTGATTTCATTAAATTATTACTACCCTAGAATTATAGCTATCGATCTCAAAGAAATTGAAATGAACTCTAATAGTGATTTCGATGAAGTTGCAAATTTGATGCAAAAATGGGAAAAAGAACCATCCGATTCAGATATCCTCCTTTTGATGCTGAGGTCCAAATTTAAACGCCTTCAGGTACAGCTGGGTACTTCTGATATCGCTCAACCGGAAAGAGCTTCATTGACCGAAATCATCTCAACCCTCGAATCACGCGAAAAAAAGACTTCCTTAGATGCTGTAACCAAACACCAGCTCCTCCTGGAAAAGGGTCAGGCCCATTTGGTGTTGGCCTCCACGGAGCCCGGCTCCACCGCCCACCTCGATCAGGCCATCGCCGACTTCAGGAAGGTTCGGGACTTCCACCCCTGGAGCACCGAGGCCGCGGAGTTCCTGGGGGAGGCCTGCCGCCTGAGGGCCCTGTGCGGGGCGCCGGATCGCCGCCTCTTGCTGGAAGGCCATGATTGGGCTCAGAAGGCCCTCGAGTACGTCAAGCCCCTCAGCGACGCGGAGATCAAAGCCGGCAAGCGCCGCCCCTTCCCGCCCTGGCGCCTGGAATGGCCCCACCAGGGGCGCAGCCTCCTGGTCCGGGGCCACGTGGAGCTGGACCTCGCCCGCACCGCCCCCCAGGCCCCGGAGCGCCTGCGCTGGGCCCGCACCGCCCAGGCCACCCTCGAAGCCTCCCTCCGCCTCAACAAGAACCTCGCCCCCAAGCTCCAGCCCCTCCTGGACCAGGCCCGAACGATGGCCGCCGAAACGCGGTCCTGATCCCAGCCCAGGCGCGGCCTCCCCGGTGGACCGATGTCGCAGGCGGTCGCACTTTGGGGCCCTTCGTGCCCCTTCCCCCGCTAGACTTTCCCTTTCCTTCGAGCCCCCATGCCCCCCGATCCCAATCCCCACGATACGGCGGAGTACCCGCACGAAGAGATCATGGCCCGCCTGGAGATGGGCCGCCTGGAGGTGAAGGCGACGGAGGAGGGGTCCCAGCTGGTGGTCCTGGACGCCAAGGCCCCCGGCCTGGAGCGACGGACCCCCCGCTCGGGCCATCCCCCGGACATGGTGGAACGCCGCAAGCGGCACCCCCTCTACATCCCCACCCACTTCCCGGAAAAGGGGGCCATCGGCCTCCTGCTGGTGGGGGGCTTCGCCGACGACAAGGCTCTCAAGCGTCCCCTGCCCTTCTGGAGCGACGATGGGGGGGGCTACCTGGTGTGGGAGGCGGTGCGCAGGGCCGGCCTGCTCCACAAGCGCGACGAGGACTTCCTCCTGGGCCGCGGGGGCTACTGGGACGAAAAGCCCCCCCGCACCCAGAACCTGGCCATGACCTACTGCGGCTACGCCCCGGAGGGCGAGCCCCTCAGCTTCGCCCGGGCCACGGGGTCCTGGAACGTCCATCGCCTGCAGACCCTCATCCAGGGCTGCTTCGAGCGCTCCATGAACCGCCTGAAGCTCGTGACCATCGGCGATCCCGCCCGCTTCATGGCCTGCGCCTGCGCCTACGGCATTCCGGACATCACCCTGCTCTCCATCCCCGCCCCGGAGCCCCAGATCCTCGACGACATGGACCTGGGCGCCTACAGCGCCGCCCAGTACTGGATCGACTGGGCCTCGGACATGCTCGCCATCGGCCGGGGCTAGTGGCCCTACCCGGGGCCTGAAGGATCCCCCTCCTCGGCCAGGGGCAGCAGGAGGGGTAAGGCGGCCCAAACAGGGACTACACATCTATTAGAACACATGT
>CAYSXG010000124.1:2938-4437 GCA_964434895.1 uncultured Solibacteraceae bacterium
GAGGGCTGCCCTCACCCCCAACTCGGTGTCAGGCGGGTAGCGGCCGCCCATTCCCACCCCCGGGCGCTGGACGATGGCAAGCCCAAGGCCCGGGGAGCCTTCCCCGCCGGTGGGGCGGGCGCTCAACTTGGCGAAACGGCCGAAGGCCCGGGCCTTGTCCTCGGGGCCGAAGCCCGGGCCCTCGTCCCGCACCCACAGGCAGCCCCTGCCCTCCCTTCGCCCGTAGCCCATCCACACGCGACAGCCCGGCCGGGAGAACTTCACGGCGTTGGTGAGCAGGTTGTCCAGGGCCTCCATGAGCGTTTCCAGGTCGGCCCGGACGCGCAGGTCCTCCTCCGGGGCCTCCTCCAGGAGCTGGATCCCCTTGGCCCGGGCCCGGGCCTGGTGGCGGGCGAAGGCCTGCTCCAGCACCCGGGAGGCCTGCACGGCCTCCAGCCGCAGGGGGTGGTGCCCCGATTCGATGGCCTCCAGGTCCAGGAGCCGATCCAGCATGCGCACGATGCTGACCACCGCGTCGCAGATATCCCGGGCCACCAGGTGGGACTTGCTGTCCTCGGACAGGCCCAGGAGTTCGGCCTTCAGCATGATCCCGTTCAGGGGGTTTCGCAGGTCGTGGGCGGCCATGCCGAGGAAGAGGCTCTTCTCCTCGTTGAGCCGGTAGAGCTGCTCCGTGAGGAGCTGCAGTTCCCGATGGCTCTCCCGCAATTCCTCCGTGGCCTCGTCCACCTTGGCCTGGAGCCAGAGGTTTCGCTTGAGCAGGAGGCGCGTGCGCAGCCGGATCACGAACAGGAGGGCGCCGCCCGCCCCCAGGACGTAGGCCGCCAAAGCCAGGGGATGGGCCCAGGGGGAGGGCCGGATGGAGAAGGCGTAGCGAAGGGGCGGGGAGACCTGGCCCTCGTGATTGCGCACCCACACCCTCAACTCGTAGGGACCCGGCTTCAGGCCCGAGTAGTCGCGGACGTTCTCGTAGCGCCAGGGGCCGGGGTCCCTCTCCAGGCCCAGCAGCTGGGTGCGGAAGCGGAGATCCTCCTCCCGGAAGTAGCTGGGCACGAAGAACTCGAAGGCGTAGCGCTTCTTCCAGTGCTCGAAGCGGAGACCCTGAACGGGGTCGGCCTCCACCCCTTCCACGGCGATCCGATCCAGCACCGGCGCGGGGAGGGGCCGATGGACCGGGGCCTCGGAGGGATCCAGGAAGGCCGGCCCCTCCGGAAGCCCGAACCAGACCCGGCCCTGGTGGTCCAGGAGGGTGGCCCCGGGATTGGCGATGCTGGTGGGCAGCCCGTCGGCGGGGCCGAAGGTCTCCACCCGGTGCAGGGTGCTCCCGTCCGGACCGAAGCTCAGCCTTTCGATGCCTCCGGAGGCGCCCAGGTAGAGCCGGCCCAGGCGGTCCGCCACGGTGCCTAGGATCCCCGTGTTGGGCAGGGGCCCGGGCCCCCTGCCGTCATAGCCCTTCCACGTGGCCCCTGCCGTCCCCAGGTCCAGCCGGCACCGCGCCTTCC
>CAYSXG010000124.1:4447-7999 GCA_964434895.1 uncultured Solibacteraceae bacterium
ACAACCTCGATCCCGAGGTGGCCGAACGGCCGGAGCAGCTCATCGTCTATGGCGGCATCGGCCGCGCCGCCCGCAACTGGGCCAGCTACGACGCGATCGTCCGCACCCTTACCGAGCTGCGCGAGGACGAAACGATGCTCGTTCAGTCCGGAAAGCCGGTCGGTGTCATGCGCCCCCACGAATGGGCCCCCCGGGTGCTGATCCCCCAACCCCACCTCGTCCGGGACCGGGCCCCCGGGCGTCACAGACGTGCCACGGGGCCCCCGGCGTCCACAGGTCCAGCCGGGCCAGGCCCGGCCCCCGGGTGCCCACCCACAGGCGCGGGCGCCCTGGGGGGCCCTTCCCCACCCGCAGGCTCGTGATCCAGTTCCGGGGATAGCGGGGCATGGGATCGAAGCGGGACCATCGTCCCTTCTGGCTCCGCCAAAGCCCGTTCCCGCGGGTGCCCACCCAGAGGCTGTGGCCCCCCTCCGGGTCCTGGGATTCCGCCAGGGCCAGCGCATCCGGCGGGGGCCCCTCCCAGCCCTCCGCCGCCACCCATCCGTCTCCGGCGCGATGGACCAGGCCGGCGCTGGTGGCCACCCACAGGCCGGTCCCCCCTCGGGAGGAAAGCAGCAGCCGCACCTCCCCCGGGGGGGAGGGCAGGGCCCGCCAGCGACCCCCGACCCGTTCGGCGAGGCCCTTGTCCGTGGCCGCCACGAGGCGCGGCGAAGGGGTTCCCTCCATCGCCGCCAGGGCCCGGATCTCGGAGCCCGGAAGCCCCTGGCGCACGTCTTCGGTGCGCCAGCGGGAGCCGTCCAGCCACACCAGCCCCCGCTGGGTGCCGATCCACAGGCGGAGCCCCTCCTCCTCCCGAGTCTCCTGGAAGCAGGTGACGCCCACCCCGGGGAAGCCGGAACTCCGGAACTGGAGGCTCATCCAGCCCTCGGTGCTGAGGGAGGCTACGCCGCCCCCCTGCATGCCCATCCACAGGGCCGGCCTTCCCGCCGGATCCGGCAGGAGGGTGTAGACCCCCAGGCTCCGGAGCCCGTGGGTGGTGGTCAGCAGGAACCAACGGCCCTCCCGAAGGTAGGCCAACCCGTCGTTGTAGGTGCCGACCCAAAGGACGGGCCGCCCCCCCGCGTCCCGGGTCGCGGCGAGGCTCACGGGGAAAGCCAGGGGCAGCCCCTGGGGCCGTCCCAGGAAGGCGGGGCCCTGCCGGGTCCAGCGCGCCAGCCCCTTGCCGAAGCAGCTCACCCAGAGGGCCTGGCCCTCCTCGCCGGGCAGAGCCAGCAGATCGTTCACCTCCAGGCCCCGGAAGGCCGGTTCCAGGATCCATCGATCCTCGACCCAGCGCGCCAGCCCGCCCCGCGTGCAGGCCCAGAGAACCCGGTTCCCCTGCAGGTCCGGGGCGGACACCAGCCTCCAGGCCCAGGGCGTCTCCAATCCCGCGAGGCAGGGGGTCCAGTGATCCTCGTCCCAGCGGGCCGGGCCCGCCGCCGTGGCGGCCCAAACCCTCCATCCTCCGCCGGGCTCCGGGGCTTCGCAGAGTTGGTTCACCCGCGGGTCCGGCAGCCCCGCAGCGCTTCCCAGGCCCGTCCACTGCCCCTGTCGCCACTGCCACACCCCGTCCTCGTGGGTTCCCACCCACAGGGTCCCCTGATGGTCCTCGACGACGCTGCGCACGTAGGCCGTCGTCGCCTCCGGGGGCAGGGGCAGGGGCGTCCAGCGCCGGCCGCTGAAGACCGCCACCCCACCCTGGGTGGCCGCCCAGAGCCGCCCCTTCGCGTCCCGGCTGATCTGGTGCACCGTGTGGTGCGGAAGGCCGTCCCGTTGGGCGTAGGAGCGAAGGGCGGGCCGGGCCAAGGCCCTCAGATCCCCCTCCCCGGCCCCAAGCGGCCCGACGCCCGCCAGGGTGCAGACCACCGCCCAGAGCAGACGGAACACGCGGAACATGCCCGAACCTATCGGGCGGATCCGCGCCGGGCGTGACTTCAGGCCTTGGCGAAGACGTCCATCACGGCGCGCAGCAGCTCGATGGCCTCCGCCTTGGGGCGCTGGAAGGCGTTGCGGCCCTCCCGACCGCCGGGTGACGCAGCGGAGCCCAGCGGGCTCCGCGGAGTCGGGCCCCGGCGAGGAGGGAATCATGCCCCGGGGGGCCGGTCCGAGGACGCCTCCGAAAGCAACGCCCCTCAGGCCTCGGCGAACACGTCCATCACCGCCCGCAGCAACTCGATGGCCTCCGCCTTGGGGCGCTGGAAGGCGTTGCGGCCCATAATGGATCCAAACCCCCCTCCCGCGGCGATGCCCGCTACCTCCTCCAGCACCGCCTCGGCGCCCTTGGCCTCCCCGCCGCTGAAGATGACGATGCGGCGGCCGTTGAAGGCGCTGCGCACCACCTCGCGCACCCGGTCCGCCAGGCTCTCGATGGGGATGCCCGCCTTTTCGAAGGCGGCGGCGGCCTCCCTCACCTCCAGGTGCTTCTTGGGGGGCTTCACCTTGATGACGTGGGCCCCCAGCTGGGCGGCGATCTGGGCGGCGTAGCCCGCCACGTCCACGGCCGTCTCCCCCTCCTTGGAAAGGCCCGAGCCCCGGGGATAGGACCACACCACCGTGGGAAGGCCCACGGCCTTGGCCTCCAGGATGAGCTCCCGCAGGTTCTCGTACTGCAGGTTGCGGTCGCCGCTGCCGGGGTAGATGGTGTAGCCGATGGCCGCGCAGCCCAGGCGCAGGGCGTCCTCCACGCTGCCGGTGACGGCCGAGCAGGGCTCGATGCCCTTGCTGAGCACGTCGCTGTTGTTGAGCTTGAGGATGAGGGGGATCTCGCCGGCATAGTCCGAGGCCACGTGCTCGATGAAGCCCAGGGGCGCGGCGTAGGCGTTGCAGCCCGCCTCGATGGCCAGCTCCACGTGGTAGCGCGGGTCGTAGCCCGGCGGGTTGGGGGCGAAGCTGCGGGCCGGCCCGTGCTCGAAGCCCTGGTCCACGGGCAGGATCACGAAGCGCCCGGTGCCCGCCAGGCGGCCGTGGTTCATCATCCGCGCGAGGTTGGCCTTCACGCCGGGGGTCTCCGAGGCGTACCAGGAGAGGATCTCTTTCACGCGGGCGGTGGCCATGGGGGCTCCGGGGAAGGTCCCATCTCACAGCCAACCGCGAGCCCGCGCAAGCCGGGTTTTGAAGCGCTCCGCGGACCAAAATCGGGTGCGGACTTTCGGGCCGGGCGTATTAGGATGTCCGGATCAGATCAGGATGCGCGAATCATGAGCCGAATCACCGGAATTGGCGGAATCTTCTTCAAGGCGAAGGACCCGGAGGCCCTCCGGGCCTGGTACCGGCGCCACCTCGACCTGGACATCCAAAGCTGGGGAGGCCTGGCCTTCCCCTGGCACCGCCCGGAGGCGCCGGAACCCGGCGGGGTCACCGTCTGGAGCATCTTTCCCGAAACCTCGACCCACTTCGCTCCCAGCCCGGCCCCCTTCATGATCAACTACCGGGTCTCGAACCTGGAGGCGGTCCTGGCGGCGCTGCGGGAGGAGGGCTGCGAGGTGGATCCCCGCACCGAAGATTCGGACTTCG
>CAYSXG010000125.1:0-6788 GCA_964434895.1 uncultured Solibacteraceae bacterium
TTCCTGGGGGAGGTGGCCCCGGAGCAGGTCCCGGTCCTGGCCTCCCTGGGCCAGGAGGTCGCGGGGCCCCGGTCCCCCTTCCCCTTGGAAACCGCGGGCCTCCTGGCCCTGCCCTCCCGGACCCGGCCCCGGGTGCTGGCCCTGGGCCTCGAGGCTTCGGAGCCCCTGCGGGCCCTCCAGGCGGAGCTGGCCGGGGTCCTGCGGGGCCGGGGCTTCGCGGTGGAGGAGCGCCCCTTCCTCCCCCACCTCACCCTCGCGCGGCCCCGAGGGCCCCTGGACTGGGAGGCCCTCCCCGCACCGCCCGCCGGCCGCTTCGAGGCCCGGGAGCTGCGGCTCTACGAAAGCCGGCCCTCCCCGGGGGGATCCCGCTACGAGACGCTAGGCGCCTGGGCCTTCCGCGAGGATCCGCCTCCCCCGACGCGCTGAGCGGGGCCTTCCAGGCCTCCAGCACCCGGAAGCGCTCCCCCATCATCCCCGGCATGGTGAGCTGCAGCAGGTTCTCCATGCGCTTGACCCGCTCCCGAGCCTCCATGTCCTGCCAGCCGGCCTCCCATTCCGGCAGGGGGGCGTGGGCGCGGATCCAGCGACCCAGGTGCTCGTGCCGCACCTCCCTCAGGCCCTCGGTTTCCAGGAGACCCTGGAGGCGCGTGAAGTCCACGTCCGCCGTGAGGTCCGACTCGCCGAGGTCCTCCCACCAGCGGCCGTCCACCGTGTGCCCCTTGTAGCGGCGAAGGTCCGCCCCCTTGGCCAGCAGGTGGGCGGCCGGCTCGCCGTAGTCGATGGCCAGGAAGAGGCCGCCCTCCAGGGCCCCCGTCAGGGTCCCCACCAGCGGGGCCAGGCCCCCGCACCACACGCTCCCGTCCCCGGATTCGAGACCGTCGCAGTGGGCCCGGAACCAGGCGATGGCCTCGGGGTCCTCCGCGGGGCGCCATTCGGGCCCTTCGGGCGTCAGCACCTCCCGCACCCACCGGCCCCCGTCCCAGCGCCAGGGCTGGGAGGGCAGGGCGTCGAAGAGCTCATTGCTGATAACGGCCCCCACGAAGGGGGGGATGGGATCCGATTCCGCCAGGAAGGCCACCTTCCCCGAGGGGGTCCAGGCCGCCAGGGCCTCCTTGGCGGCCCGGCGCCCGGCGGGACTGTCGTCCCGGTGCACGTAGCGGAGGGCTTCCAGGAAGGCCCCGCTCGAGGCCGCGAGGATGTCCCGGCCCAGCCATCCCCGCCCGGCCCCCGGCTCCAGGAGGGTGAAGACCGGGGGACGGCCCAGGCGCTCCCAGGCCCCCTCCAGGCGCCGGGCCAGGGCCTGGCCGAGGAGGGGACCCAGGTCCAGGGCCGTGTAGTAGTCCTTGCCGACGAAGCCCCAGGGGCCCGCCGGACGCCGATAGTAGCCGTGCTCGGGATGGTAGAGGGCCAGGGCCATCACCTCCTCCGCCGGCACGGGGCCGGAGGCGAGACGTTCCTGAAGTAGCTCGAGGAGCGGGTTCATGGATTCCCCTTCAAGGTTCGGACTTGAGCGGCCACTTTTCCAATAGCACGGGCAACAACCACTGGGTCACCAGAAGGGCCAGGGCCACCCCCCCCAGGCAGGCCAGGCCCAGGCCCCTCAGGCCCCGGTAGCCGCTGAAGACCAGTCCCCCGAAGCCCGCCAGGGTGGTGCCCGCGCAGACCGCGTTCACCCTCGCCACCTTGGCGGCGGCGGCGCTTTCGAGGCGGGCGCGGTGCAGGAGGTTCATGGCGGTGTCCACGCTGACCCCCAGGGCGATGGGCAGCGCCACGAGGCTCAGGAAGGTGAGGGGTTCCCCGGTCCAGCCCAGGAGCCCCAAGGCCCCCAGCAGACCCGCCGCCAGGGGGGCCAGGGAGAGGAGCAGGAAGCGCCAGCGGCGTCCGAAGGCCAGCACCGTCGCCCGCACGCCGGCCAGGGCAACGAGTAGGGCGTTGCGCAGACCCTCTCGGGCCACGGCCTTGAGGGCCCTGAACAGGGGGCGGGTCCCTACCAGGCGCCCCCCCGCCGCCTCCACGGCCTCCATGGCCCGGTCCTGGGCCCCCTCCTCCAGTCGGATGGGCACCGTGAGCATGGGGGGAAGGGCCCGGTCGACCTCGGGGCGGCGCAGCCAGGTCCAGAGGCTCCAGGGATCCCGAGAGGAGGCCGCCGGCGGGTTCGGGGCCGCCAGGGACTGGAGGGAGCGGGCCACGTGGACGGGGTCCTCGGCGCTGGCCCGCAGGGCCTCCAGGGGGCGTTCCAGGGCCGGGGCGTCCAGGCCAGCCTGGGCGGCCAGGTCCAGGGCGCGGCGCTGCCAGGTGTTGCTGCCGAGCACCTTGCGGAGATCGGGATCCATGTCCTGCCAGGGCGGCAGGGGGAGACCCTCCTGGCGCAGGGGCTCCGAAGCGCGGTTCCAGGCCTGGGGCAGCCGGTCCGGATCCTCGAGGCTCACCTGGAGGGCCAGGGGCTGCAGGCCCGCCCCCAAGGCTCGGCCCAGGGTCTGCTGAAGGGCCAGCGCGGGATTAGAGGCCTCCCGGAAGCGGCGCAGGTCCTCCTCCCAGCGCACCCGCCCCAGGCCCGCCGCCATCAGGAGCACGGCGGCGCCCGTGAACCAGGGCTTCCAGCGGGGCAGGCGGCTCGGGGGCGGAAGCGCGGAGGCCTTCGGGGCGAAGGAGCCCGTGCCCCGATCCAGCCCCAGCAGCAGGGGGGGGAGGAGCAGGAAGGTGGCGGCCATGCAGGACAGGAGGCCCAGGCCCGCCGTCAGCCCCAGCTCCCGCAGGCCCGGAAAGGGGGCCACGGCGCAGGCGAGGAAGGCCAGGGCCGTGGCCACCCCGCCGGCCACCACGCCGGGGCCCGTGCCCACGAGGGCGTCCCGCAGGGCCCGGGCCTTGGAGCGCCCGGCCTGGCGACCGTCCCGATAGCGGCTGAAGAGGAGGATGCCCACGTCGTCGCCGATACCCAGCAGCACGGCGCCAAAGCCGGCGGAGACCAGGTTCACGTGGCCCAGGACCCAGCCCGCCAGGCCCAGGGCCCACAGCATCCCCACCAGGAGGGGCAGGACCACGAAACCGTAGCCCGCGAAGGTCCGGAAGCCCGCCCAGTAGACCAGGCCGATGAGCAGGAAGCTGAGGGCCAGGCTGAGGAGCACCTCCCGCGTGAGGTGGAGGGATTCGAAGTAGGCCACGGCGTGGGCGCCGGTGACCTGGAGGGGGAAGGCCCGCCCGCTTCGGGGGGCCAGGGCCGCCCGAACGTCCCGGAGGGAGGCCCGGGGCGGGAGCTCCCCTTCGGCGCCCCGGCCGAGCCAGGCCAGGAGCCGCGCCGTGGCGGCGTTCCGACCGCTGGGGAAGTCCACCACCAGGGGCACCAGCACGAAGCGCCCGTCCTTGGTGACCAGGTGGCCCGTGCGGAGGTGGAGGGGAAAGGCGCGGCCCGCCTGGGTGCCTCGGGCGAAGGTGGCGTCCCCCTCGGCCACGAGGCCCCTCAGGCCCAGGGGGTCGAGGACCGCCAGCCGCGCCGCCACGGGGTCCGGGCTGCGGAGGGCCCGGGCGGTGGCCTCCAGCCGCGCCCTCAGGGCCGAAGAATCCGTCAGGGGGGCCAGCCGATCCCCCAGCAGGGCCGGGGCCAAGGCGTAGAACTGCTCCGTCACCAGCCGCTGGACCGCCGCGTCGCCGTCCACCAGGCTCCCGGCGGCCAGCAGGGGGGGGCAGAGGGCAGCCCCTTCGGGACCCGGGACCGGCACGGCGCGGGCCAGCCTTCCCTCGCCCCCGAGGCCGTTGAGGGGCGCCCCCCCCCGGTCCAGCAGGTGCTCCACCAGGCCTTCGGCCCAGGCCTCCCGCTCCGATAGATCCTCGGGCCGGCCTTCGGCGGCCAGCCACAGGAGCTCCTGCTGGCCCACCCCCGCCTCCAGGCTCGCCCGCACCAGGGGGTGGTCGGTGGGCAGCAGGCTCATGAGGTCCAGGCGACGCTCCACCCGCAGGGCCCCCCAGCCCAGGAGCAGGGTCAGGCCCGCCACCAGGGCCCACAGCCCACCGGGGCGGCCGAGGTGGTGGCGCAGGAGGGCCCGGAGCAGGCGGGTCATGACCACCGCGGGGGGCGGGGGCGCGGGGCTCCGCCCTCTGTACCGCCCCCGCCAACCGGGCCAGGGCGGGGATCGCCCCCACCCGCTCCGCCCACTCCAGCCGCTTGGGCAAGCTCCCGTCCTGCATGCGGGTGAAGGGCCAGCCCTCCCGCCGATCCAGGGCCTCCGGCGCCTGATTGGCCGTGAGGAGGGTGGGGAGGTTCTCGTGGTAGCGGTGGGTGAGCAGTTCCGAAAAGGCGCTGGCCACGCGCAGGTCGCCGTCCAGGCAGTCCCATTCGTCCAGCCCCCGGCAGGCAGCCTCCCTGTACGTGGCCACCAGGTCCCGCACGCTGACGAAATCCACGGTTTGGAAGCTGCGCACGTCGAAGTAGGCGTTGTTCACTTGCTGGGAAAGGGGGCCAACGGGGACGAAGCGGCCCGCGGTCCCCGGGCGCTCGCTCCAGGGCCGCAGCGCCGCGGCCGCCAGGGTGCTCTTGCCGCTTTGGGGAGGGCCGTGCAGGTACCAGAGTTCCCACCCCCCCCGGAAGCGGTGCTTGCCCTTGGTGGCCCAGCCCGCCAGCTCCTCCGCACCCAGGGGACGAAGGCCGTGCTGGACGTTGGTCCTCGCGGCGTGGACCAGGCGCTCCATGCGGTCCCGCTGGGGCAGCTCCCCCGCCAGCTCCCGGGGGGCGCGCAGCAGCTCCTCCAGCTCCCCGAGGCGCTCGATGACCTCCACTTGGCGCTTGGAATCGAAGTCCCGCCACCACTTCCAGAATATGGAAAAGGCCGCCTCCCGGTAGCGGGAGGGGAGGCCCAGCTCCACTTCCTCGGCCCGGGCCTCCCGGGTGCAGTCGCAAAGACGGGCGGGCTTTCGGGGATCGGGGTCCAGCAGAAAGCCCGTGCCCGCGCAGTGGGGACAGCCGGGGCGGCCCTTCATGGACGGCCCCCGGGGGGAAGGGAAGGCCCGCTTCCTTTCACCCTCAACTCAGGTCCCCCCGCAGGAACTGCCCCAGCACCTCCCGCCGGCGCTCGCGGATCTTGCTGAAGGCCCTCTCCTCGATTTGGCGCACGCGCTCCCGGCTGATGGGGGGATCGAAGGTGCGCCCGATCTGCTCCAGGGTCATGGGCTCCACGCCGCCGAGGCCGAAGTGGAGGGTGAGGATGCGCCGCTCCTTTTCGGAGAGCCCGTTGAGGCAGGCCTGCATCTGCTGGAGGAAGGCCTCGTGATCGAGGGTCTGCATGGCGCTGGGCTCCACCGCCTGCTCCAGGCTGTCGCCCACCGTGAGGTCCGTCTCCCCCATGCCCTGCTCGGTGCTCACCGTGCTGGTGGTCTGCTGAAGGAGCTGCAGGCGCTCCACCTCCTCCGCGGAGAAGTGGCTGGCGGAGCTGATCTCCTGCACCGTGGGGTTGCGCCCCAGCTCCTGGGTGAGGCGGTGGGTGATGCGGTTGATCTGCACCAGGTGGCCGGCCACCTTCTGGGGCAGGCGGATCTTGGAGCCGTGCTCCGCCAGGGCGTGGAAGATGGCCTGGCGCACCCACCAGGAGGCGTAGGTGAGGAACTTGTTCTCCCGCTTGGGGTCGAAGCGCTTGGCGGCCTCGATGAGCCCCAGGTTGCCTTCGCTGATGAGGTCCAGCAGGTCCAGGCCCATGCCCTCGAACTTGCGGGACTCCTTCACCACGAAGCGCAGGTTTCCCTCCACCAGGCGCCTCAGGCCCTCGGGATTGCGATCGTCCTGCCAAAGGTGCCCGTTGATCCGCTCCTCCTCCGGCGTGAGCAGGGGAAGGTGGCGGATGGAATCGAAGTATTTGTCGAGCGCGCGCTCTTCGAGATGCCGGAGGGGCACGGGGTCACCGGGGAGGAGGGCTCAGCATAGCAAGGCTGCCATCCAGGAAGCGAAGATCCGTGGGGGCCCTCCGGAGATCACACCTCGGCGATGAGCTCGATCTCCACCTTGGCCCCCCTGGGCAGGCCCGCAACGGCCCCCGGCTTCGGGCCGGGCTTGGCCCCCCCCGGCACCCGCCCGTAGACCTCGTTGAAGGCCGCGAAACCCGCCAGGTCCGTCAGGAAGACCGTGGTCTTGACCACCCGGTCCCAGGAGGTGCCCGCCGCCTCCAGCACCGCCGTGAGGTTCAGGAGGGCCCGCTCGGCCTGGGCCTCGATGGGCCCCGTCACCATCTCCATGGTCTCGGGAATGAGCGGGATCTGCCCGGCGGTGAAGAGGAGGTTCCCCAGAACCTTGGCCTGGGAGTAGGGACCGATGGCCGACGGGGCCGAAGGGGTAGCGATGGTCTGCATGGGAGTCCTGAGTCTTAATGTCTTGGGGGGAATCGGAGCGGCCGAAGGCCGCGTCCTTCATTTAACCTCAAGACCCAGGACTCCTTTAATACTTCCACTTCCGCTTCTTGGGCTTCCAGGGGCGGGGGGCCGGCAGGGGGCTATCGAAGGGGCTGGCCACCGCCTCCGCCTCCGGGGGGAGCTCCTCCAGGTTGGGCTGGCCGGTTTCGATCTGCTGCTGCACCCACTGGGCGGTGCGGTGCAGGAGGGCCGCCAGGCAGAGGCTGGCCTCGATGCGGGCGTGGGGGAGGGGGCCCAGCTGGGTGAAGACGGCGGGATCCGGGGGGATGGCCCGGGGGATGGCCCCTTCGGGGAAGCGGGTCCTCACCTGGTCGTAGGCCTCCTCGTCCATGCGGTGCCAGGTCTCGGCCAGGGCCTGCTTGCGCTCCAGCAGCTCCGTGAGGGGCACCACCTTCTTG
>CAYSXG010000125.1:6798-7921 GCA_964434895.1 uncultured Solibacteraceae bacterium
GGGGCCTGGTTTGGGGTCTGGAAGGTCGGTGGGGGGAACACCCTTCTTGGGGCGGCCCCGCCGGCGAGGGGCCGTCTCCGCGGGGACCTGGTCCAGGCGTTCCTGAAGATCCGCCAGCACCTCCTCCTTGGTCTTGCCCCGAAGATCGAAGAGCAGCCAGGGGTCCCGGTCCAGGGCCTCGGCCATCACGTAGCAGACCGCCGCCACGTGCTTGCAGGGGTTGGCCCAGTCCGGGCAGTCGCAGTGGGTCTGCAGCTCCTTGGGCACCCGGGGGTAGAGGCTGGCCCCCGCCTCCCGGAAGGTTTCGTCCAGCCCCTGGGGCATCTCCCCGGCCAGCAGGGAGGCCACGAAGCGGCTCTCCTGGGCGATGCGGTCCAGGGCCTTTCCCCACTGGGCCGTCGTGAGGGCCGGGAGCCCCAGGGTCACCGTGTAGGTCTTGCGCCCGTGGACCCGGGCCTCGATGGTCCCCGGTGTGACGGTGAAATGGGAGACGGCCCCCTCGTCCGCGTATTTCAGCCCCCGGGGGAGACGGTTTTCGTAGTCGTCCCCCAGCTGCTCCAGGCCCTTGATCCAGAGGCGGCCCCACCACGTGGTGCCGAAGCGGTTGCCGCTTTGGATCATCCGATCACCCCCGACTTCTTGCCGCTGCCCTTGGGGCGGCCGGGCCGCCGGCGGAGGGGGGCCTCCGAAACCTCCCGGGGCCCTTCCCCGAAGCCGGCCTCCAGGGGCTCGGGTCCTTCGGTGTCCACGTCGGCCTCTTCGAGGGGGGCCTCCAGGGCCGGCCGAAGGGCCGCCCGCGCATCGCTGAGGCTGCGCACGGTCCCGTCGCCGTCCATGACCTCCGCGTCCGGATCCAGGGCCACCAGGCGGCGCAGGGCCTCGTCGTCCAGTTCCGTGAGCCAGCCCTCGCCGCTGCCCACCACGCGGTCCGCCAGGTCCCGCTTGGTCTCCAGCAGGGCGTCGATCTTCTCCTCCAGCGTGCCGATGGTGATGAGCTTGTGCACCTGCACGTTCTTCGTCTGGCCGATGCGGTAGGTGCGGTCCGTGGCCTGGTCCTCCACGGCGGGGTTCCACCAGCGGTCGAAGTGGAAGACGTGGGTGGCCGCCGTGAGGTTGAGGCCCA
>CAYSXG010000126.1:0-7911 GCA_964434895.1 uncultured Solibacteraceae bacterium
GGGGGTCTCGGCGGGCTTGTTCGGGGGGGCCGTGGGCTAGGCGGGCGGGCACAAGCGCGACGACTTCCTGTGCGACACCTTCGGCCGCTTCGTCGAGTGGGTGCCCGTCTGCCCAGAGGTCGAGCTGGGCCTCGGCGTCCCGCGCGAGACGCTGCGCGTCGAGCGCGGGCGCGGGCGGCTGCGTCTGCTCATGCCGGCCGAGGACCGTGACCTGACCGCCGACATGACCGCCTTCGCGCGCGCGCGTGTGCGCGAGCTGGCCGCCGAGGACCTGAACGGCTACGTGCTCAAGAAGAGCTCGCCGTCGTGCGGGCTCGAGCGCGTCAAGGTGTACCGCGAGGGCGGGGGCGGCGCGCGGTCCCACGACGGACGCGGCCTGTTCGCCGAGGAGCTGGTCGCGCGCTTTCCCCTCCTGCCCGTCGAGGAAGAGGGCCGCCTAGTCCCCGCGATCGCGCGGCTCTAGGCGCTGGGGTCCGGGGACCGGTAAGGCCCCGCCCCGGGCGCGGCCCCAGGCGGAGGCGTCGGACTGCCATTGGGCCAGGGCCGAGGCCCCCTCGGCGTCCACCAGGCCCCGGGTCCGGCCCTCGGCGCCCAGGGCGGCGAAGGTGGCCAGCACGTGGAGGGGCACGCGGGCCTCCTGGAAGGCGCCCTCCGCCTGGGGAAGGCCGTAGCTGAAGAGGGCCACGACCTCGAGCACCTCGGCGTCCTCCCGGCGCAGGGCCTCCACGCATCGGAGGCTGGACCCCCCGGTGCTCACGAGATCCTCCACGAGCACCACCCGATGGCCATCGGCGTGAGGGCCCTCCACCTGGCGCCCCATGCCGTGCTTCTTGGGCTCCGGCCGCACGTAGGCCATGGGAAGCCCCAGCCGGTCCGCCACCAGGGCCGCCCAGGGGATGCCCGCGGTGCTGGTGCCCGCGACCATCGTGGGGGACAGGGCCCTCGCCCGGTCCGCGAGGGCGTCGGCGATGGAGCCGCGCACCTGCGGGAAGCCGAGGAGCTGGCGGTTGTCGCAGTAGATCGGGGCCTTCATGCCGCTGGACCAGGTGAAGGGGTCCTTGGGCGAAAGCCGCACGGCGCCCGCATCCAGCAGGGCCGCGGGGAGGTTCAAGTCCGGCATCGAAGCTCCTGAAGCGGGCTCAAGGCAGTTCCAGGTCCGCCACCGGCTGCTTGCTCATGTAGCGCTCGGCGCCGTCGGGGAAGAGGGTGACCACGCGGCTGCCCTCCGGCAGCTCCCGGGCGATCCTGCGCGCCGCCCAGGCATTGGCGCCGCTGGAGCCCCCCACGAGGCAGCCCTCGAGGCCGATGAGTTCCCGGACCGTGGCGAGGCTATCGGCGTCGGCCACGTCCACGATGTGGTCCGCCAGGTCGAGGCTCAGGCTGCCGGGCAGGAAGCCGTTGCCGATGCCCTCCACCTGCCATTCCTTCAGGGGGGCGCCGCAGAAGACGCTGCCCTCGGGCTGGACCACCACCGCCCGCAGCTTGGGGTTCCGTTCCCGAAGGTAGCGCACGGTGCCCGTGAAGGTGCCGCCGCTCCCGGCCCCGAGCACCAGGGCGTCCACCCGGCCCTCCATCTGCTCCCAGATCTCGGGCCCCGTGGTGGTGTAGTGGCTGTCGGGGTTGGAGGGGTTTTCGAACTGCTGGGGCACGTAGCTATCGGGGATCTCCGCCGCCAGCTCCGCGCACTTGGCGATGGCCCCCTTCATCCCCTGTTCCTTGGGGATGAGCACCAGCTCGGCCCCCAGGGCCTTCATGAGCAGCATCTTCTCCCGGCTGTACTTGGTCGGCACGCACAGGATGCAGCGGTAGCCCATGGCCCGGGCGGCGATGGCCAGGCCCACTCCCGTGTTGCCGGCGGTGGGCTCGATGATGGTGGAAACGCCGGGGCGGATGAGACCGGCCCTTTCCGCGGCCTGGATCATCCCCACCCCGATGCGGTCCTTCACGCTTCCCCCGGGGTTCAGGTATTCCAGTTTCGCGAAGAGTTCCCGGTCGGGGCAGAACTTGTTCAGGCGAAGGAGGGGCGTGTGGCCCACCAGGTCCAAGATGGACTGGACGGCGGGGGCGGTGCGGGTGGCGACGGTCATGGGTACTCCGAACCCGCCATTTTACCGGGCCGCCCCGGGAAATCGCATCACAGATTGCGGGAAGGGGCCGGGAATCCGGGGCCCTCAGCCCAGACCCAGGGCCACGGCACGGATGGCGGCCACGCTGCGGTCGATGTCCGCCTCCGTGGTGTCCTGGCCGCTGATGGAGACGCGCATGACGGCCAGGCCGTGCCAGGTGCTGCCCGAAAGCCAGCAGGTGCCCTCCGCCTGCACGCCTTCCACCACGCGGCGGGTGAAGGCGTCCGCGTCCCCGCCGTCCTTCGGCGAGAAGCGCACCAGCACCTGGTTCAGCACCACTTCGTTGAGCACGGCGGCGCCGGGGATGGCCGCCAACCCCGTCGCCGCCCGACGGGCCAGGGCGCAGCTGCCTTCGATCAGGCTCGCGAGGCCTCCGCGCCCCAGGGCCCGCAGCTGGGCGTAGAGGGGGAAGCCCCGGGCCCGGCGGGAGAATTCGGGCACGAAGTTCACGGCGTCCCGGCCCGCGTCATCGCCCTGCTGGATGAGGTAGGCGGCGGTGGCGCCCATGGCCGCCTGGTGGACCCGGGGATCCCTCACGATGGCCAGGCCCGAATCGTAGGGCACGTTCAGCCACTTGTGGGCGTCCGTGGCCCAGGAATCCGCCCGCTCCACGCCCCGCACCGAGGGACGGAGGGAAGGTACCGCCGCGGCCCAGAGGCCGAAGGCCCCGTCCACGTGGAGCCAGGCGCCCCGCGTCGCGCAGGCGTCGGCGATGGGTTCCATGGGGTCCATGGGGTCCATGGCACCGGTGTTCACGTTGCCCAGCTGGGCGCAGACCAGGATCGGCCCTTCGAGGCGAGCCAGCGTCGTTTTCAGATCCCCCGGGCGCATGCGGCCCTGGCCGTCCGCGGGCACCCGGATCATCCGGCCCGCGCCCAGGCCCAGCAGGCGCAGGGCCCGAGGCACGGTCACGTGGACCTCGTCCCCCACCACGATGTTCAGGGGCGGCGAGCCCGCCAGCCCCTCCTGCTCCACGTCCCAGCCCGCCCGGCGCAGCAGTTCGTGGCGGGCGGCGGCCAGGCAGGTGGCGTGGGCCATCTGGCATCCGGTGACGAAGCCCACGCTGCTCCCGGCGGGCAGGCCCAGCAGGTCCACCAGCCACCGGGCGCAGGTCTCCTCCACCACCGCCAGGGCGGGCGACGTGGCGTAGAGGCCGGCGTTCTGGTCCCAGGCGGAGGCGAGCCAGTCCGCGGCCAGGGCGGCCTCGGAGCTGCCGCCGATGACGAAGCCGAAGTAGCGGGGCCCGGGTTCCGCCACGAGGCCCGGGTCGGTGCCCCGCACCAGTTCCGCGATGACCTGTCCCGGGGGCAGGCCTTGGTCCGGGAGTTCCCCGGCCAGGGCCTGGCGCAGCACGTCGGTCATGGGATCCCCAGGGTGCGGGCCATCATGCCACGGAGGCCTCACCGCCGGGCGAGTCCCTGCAGGAAGGCTGCCGCGAGGAAGGCGGCCATGCGAGCGCTGCGCCCGCTGGGGTCCTGAGGCGGGGCCAGTTCCATGAGGTCGAGGACCGCCACCGCCGAGGAAGCCCCGAAGGTGCGGGCCAGCTGCAGGCCCAGGTCCGCGGAAAGGCCCCAGGGATTGGGCGCGCTGACGCCGGGGAGGGCGGCGGCGGAAAAGGCGTCCAGGTCCAGGGTGGCCAGCACCCGGCGTCCGCGCCCCGCAAAGCGCGCGAGGGCGGCCTGGGCCGAGCTCAGCGCCTGGGCCTCCCCGCCGGGCTCCAGCCCATGCAGGGCCATGCCCCTCTCCCGGCCGTAGGCGTGGTGCGCTTCGGCGTTGACCCAGGGAATGAGGCCCACCAGGGCCAGGTCCTCGCCGGGCAGGCCGTGCTCCAGCATCCGGAAGAAGGGGTTGCCGCTATTGGGCCCGTGCTCCGGGCGCAGATCCAGATGGGCGTCCACGCCCACCACGGCCGGGGGACGCAGGGGGCTAAGGTCCTCCAGGGAGGCCAGGCCCAGGTAGTTGCCGTAGCTGCAGTCGTGGCCGCCGCCGATGACGAGGGGGATGGCGCCCAGCCGCGCCAGCGCGGACACCACCTCCCCCTGCGCCACGAAGCGCGTCTCGTAGGGGAGTCCCTCCGGCAGATCACCCGCGTCCCAGCAGGTCCGGTCCAGCAGGGTCGGCGCCGTGAGCTTGAAGAAGGCCTGCCGGAAGCCCGTGGGCCCCTGGGCCGCGCCGGGGCGGCCGTGGTTGGCCAGCACGCCCTGTTCGTTGCAGACCCCCAGCAGCACCAGGTCCCCGTGACCCGCCTGCTCCAGCGAGGCCAGGGGCCGGACCCGGTCCCCCACCCGGGGATCCGTCGCGTCGTTCCGGCTGCGGAAGACGTGGGCGGAGGGGACCAGGGCCGGATGGATCACGGCCGCTTGGCGTCGATCATGGCCTCCAGTCGCCCGTCCCCTTCGGCGCCTACGCGGTCCATGAGGGCCCGGGCTTCGGCCAGCAGGGCGGCGCAGCGGGCGCGCATGGCCTCCACGAAGGCCGTGTCCTTGATGTCCTTGAGGTTGATCATCACGTTCCACAATCCGCCCCGAAGGCCGGTGAAGGCCGCCGCGCAGCCCACCAGGGCGTCCGTGAGGGAGGCGGGGTTGCCGACGCTCGCCACGCGGTCCGCCAGCTTCATGGCCGAAAGGCTCAGCTCCGCCGTGCGCAGGGGCACGGCCACGGCCTCCTTGAGGCCCGCCTGCATGGCCGCGGTGCGGGCAGCCCTTTCCGCCTCGCTGCCCTTGGGCAGGCGCAGGGCCTCCATGTAGCCGTTGAAGGCCAGGGTGTCCTCGTCCACGGCCAGGACGAGGGCGTCCTTGGCTGCCTGGGCGCCCTCCGCGATGGCCAGCAGCTCCTGCTCGACCTCCGGCCCGTGGGCCTTGCCCTGGGTGAGGTTGGCCACCATCGAGGCCAGGGCCGCCCCCAGCGCCCCCGCCAGGGCGGCGATGCTGCCCCCGCCGGGGGCCGGCGTATCGCGGCTCACCTCTTCCGCGAAGGCGGCGGCGGTCATCGCCATCAGGCCCTTCGGGTAGGACTTCGGCAGGCCGAGCACCTTCTTCTCCACCTCGAAGGGGGCCACGTCGGCCAGGCCCATGGAATGGATGGCCGTGGAGAGCACGTCCTGCGAAGGCACGAAGGGGGACTTGCCCATGGCCCGCAGGTAGTGCTGCCCGGCTTCGTGAAGGGCCTTGTAGGGCACCAGCCCCACGATCTCGCTGCCCGTGACCACCAGGCCCCGCTCCACGGCCAGGCGCCGCGTGGCGTCCAGCACCGCCTGGGGGGGGGTGACCTTGTAGTCCGTGAGGTTGATGGAGAGCTGGGCGCGCCCGTACTCCTCCACCACCCAGCCGATGGCCTTGCAGTGGGTGAAGAGGCCGGCGCGGTGGACCTTGCGGCCCACGAGGCCCGCGGCGTCGTCGATATCGTTCAGGGCCAGGAGGCGGCCCAGGTCGTAGCCGTGGGCTTCCGCGCAGTGCCGCTGGGCGGCCTCGTAGGTGGGGAAGTCCGCGGGGCAGTTCCCGCAGGGGTAGCGCCCCTCTTCGTAGAACAGGATCTGGCCGCTGCTGTAGAAGGCATTGCTTTGGCCCCGCCGGGCCACCCGGCCCTTTTCCCGCAGCTCGAAGGCCAGGTCCGTGGCGTGGTCCTTGACCCGGGAATTGAGGGTGATGTTGTAGGCGATGAGGAATTCCCGGGCCCCCGTGATGAGGGCTCCGGCCTTGGGGTGGAAGGCCGCGGGCCCGAAGTCCGGGGCCCAGGCGGGGTCCTGGAGCTTGCGTTCGAGCCCCTCGTACTCGCCCTTGCGCACCGCCGCCAGGTTCCGCCGCTCGGGCCGCGAAGCCGCGGCCTCGTAGAGGTAGACGGGAAGGCCCAGTTCCCGGCCCACCCGCTCGCCCAGGCGCCGTGAAAGTTCGGCGCAGTCCTCCAACGTGAGCCCCTCCACGGGTACGAAGGGGCATACGTCCGTGGCCCCCATGCGCGGGTGGGCGCCCTGGTGCTGGCTCATGTCGAGCACGCGGGCCGCCGTCCTCACCGCCTGGAAGGCCGCTTCCACCGCCTGGTCCGGGTCCCCCACGAAGGTTACCACCGTGCGGTTGGTGTCCGCGCCGGGATCCACGTCCAGCAGTCCCACTCCGGGGACCGCCTCGATGGCGTCGGTGATCTGCCGGATCTTCGCCCGATCCCGTCCTTCGGAAAAGTTGGGCACCACTTCGACGATGCGCTGGGACATGGGGATACCTCGAAATTGAAACCGGATCTGCGGTGAAGGATTAGCCCTTCACCACCACGCTCACCAGCTTGCCGCCGGGGGGGACCACCACCTTGACGATCTCCCGGCCGTCCACCCAGGCCCTCAGGTCCGGGGCCGCCAGGGCCACGTCCCGGCGCTCCTGCTCGGTGGCCGAGGCGGGGACCGTCACCCGGGCCCGCACCTTCCCGTTCACCTGCACCACCACCAGCTGCTCGTCGGAGGCCAGGAAGGCTGGGTCGGGGGCGGGCCAGGAGGCCAGCATGGCGAAACCGGGCCGCCCCAACTGGCTCCACAGCTGCTCCGCCAGGTGGGGCGCCACGGGGGAGAGCAGCACCACGAATCGCTCCAGGGCGTGCTGCAGGACCGCCCCCCGGTGCGGGGCCTCCGCCGGGAGGTCCCCCAAGGCGTTGGCCAGTTCCATGAGCGCCGACACCACGGTATTGAACTGGAAGCGCAGGCCCAGGTCGTCGGTGATGCGCTGGAGGGTCTGGTGGAGCTTGACCAACAGGGCCTTCTCCTCCGGGCTCAGGGCCTCCTTGGCCGGCAGCCCGTCGGCGCAGAGGGTGTGCTCGTCGACGAGCTTGGCCACGCGCTTGAGGAAGCGGGTGGCCCCCTCGATGCCCTCGAAGCCCGTCCAGTCCAGCTCCTTCTCGATGGGGGCCGCGAAGGTGATGAAGAGACGCAGGGCGTCGGCCCCGTAGCGGGCCAGCACCTCGTCCGGGTCCACGACGTTCCCCTTGGACTTGGACATCTTGGCGCCGTCCTTGAGGACCATGCCCTGGCAGATGAGCTTCTGGAAGGGCTCGTTGCAGCTCAGCATCCCGAGGTCCCGCAGCACCTTGTGGAAGTAGCGTGCGTAGATGAGGTGCATGGTGGCGTGCTCGATGCCGCCGATGTAGAGGTCCACGGGCATCCAGGCCTCCGCCTCGGCCCGATCGAAGGGGGCCTCGGCGTTCCGGGGATCCAGGTAGCGCAGGAAGTACCAGCTGGAATCCACGAAGGTGTCCATGGTGTCGGTTTCCCGTCGGCCGGGCCCCCCGCAGCGAGGGCAGGGCGCCTCCAGGAAGGAGGGGCTCGTGGCCAGGGGGGAGGGGCCGACCCCCTGGAAGGCCACGTCCTCGGGCAGGGCCACCGGCAGGTTCTCCTCCTTTTCAGGCACCACCCCGCAGGCCCCGCAGTGCACCGTGGGGATGGGGGTACCCCAGTAGCGCTGGCGGGAGAGGCCCCAGTCCTTCAGCTTGAAGGTCACCGCTTTTTCGGCCCGGCCGTCCAGGGCCGCCACCATGGCCTCCACCGCCTCGGCGCTGCTCAGGCCATCGAACTGAGAAGAATTAATGAGGACCCCGGGCTCCCAGGGCTGTTCGCTTTCGATGACCCGGGGGAGGGGCAGTCCATATTTAAGGGCGAATTCCTGGTCCCGCTCGTCGTGGGCCGGCACCCCCATGACCGCCCCGGTGCCGTAGTCCATGAGCACGTAATGGGCGGCGAAGATGGGGATCCTTTCCCCGGTGCAGGGGTGGAGGGCCGCCCGGGAGGTGCGCTGGCCCAGCTTCCCCC
>CAYSXG010000127.1:0-7876 GCA_964434895.1 uncultured Solibacteraceae bacterium
CTTGATCGGGGGCGTGGGGGGCGCGGCGCCCAGGGGCAGGCGGCGGACGCGGTCCGGAAGCGGCGGGCGCAGAGGGCGTCCGGGAAGGGGGCGGCCCACTGGTGGGCCCGGTGGGGATCGAACCCACGACCAAGCGGTTATGAGCCGCCAGCTCTGACCGCTGAGCTAAGGGGCCGCTCCCATGGTAGTCCAGGGGCCTCGGTTCGGGGGCGCGCATTTACCTCTCGGCGTGACGCTTGGGCCCTTCGGAGCGGATAGTTGCACGAAGGTCCCGTGCTAAGTAGAGTAAATCCATCTCTCCCGTTTCAAGTGAAAATGGGCTGCGCTCATTTTCGTTTTGTTTCTTTGGAGAGCCGCCCGGGCTGCGTCTTTCCGGTCGGCGCCCTCCCTCGATCCTGCGGCCCGCCATGAGTTCAACCGCCCTTCTCGCCCCGGAACCGGCCCTCGAGACCGCCGATCTCGGACCGGACTCCGTCCACGCCTTCGTCTTCACGCTGGAGGCTCTGAAACCCTACGTGGAGCTATGGCGGAGGCTCCTCACCCCCGAAGAAAGGACCCGGTCGGAGCGCTTCTACTTTCCCCACCTGAAGACGAACTACGTCCTTTCGAGGGGCCTGCTTCGGACTTTGTTGGGACATTATTTAAAATGCCATAATGATAGTGTTGTTATTTTGACAGATTCAAAAGGTAAACCCTACCTTGGGGCTGGGACGGGCCGGTTGAAATTCAACCTCTCCCACGCAGGGGATCGGGTGGCCGTGGCCTTGGCACTGGACTGTGATCTGGGGGTGGACGTGGAGTGTGTCAGGCCCCTGGACGAAATGGCGGAGATCGCCCGCCAGCACTTCTGCCTTGAGGAGTGCGCGGATCTGGAAGGGACGGGGCCCCCCTTCCGGGAGACGGCCTTCTTCCAGTGCTGGACCCGCAAGGAGGCCTACATCAAGGCCCTGGGCGAGGGCCTCTCCCACTCGCTCCAGCGCTTCCGCGTCGCCCTCCTGCCCGGGGAACCCGCCCGCTTCCTCCACATCGACGGCGATCCTCAGGAAGCCGCCCATTGGACCCTGCACGACCTGGCTCCGGGGGAGGGCTACGTCGGAGCCCTGGCGCTTCGAAGCACCACCAAGAGCATCGAGGTTCGGTCCGGCTCCTCCGCCGAAGCCTTCCTGGCGGGCCTTCGTCCCGCCGGCATTCACGCCTGATTCAGGCCCTGTAGAATTAACAAAAATTAACAAACAAGACGCCGCCTTCGGGACAAAATTCCTGGATCCCCTTGGGTCTTCCAGGAGGGACCCCTTGGGGTCCCTTCAGCGCCTTCTTTGTTATTTTCAACATCGCCCAGGTCCTTCGGCTGAACACGCCGATCGGGGGCTTTTTGTCCAGGGTTCTCCCGGCCATGGAAAGGGTCCGTTCGGGGGGGATTTCCCTCCCCTCGTCCAGGTTCTTGGATTGGGCCCCTCGGCGTCGGGTCCGGGGTATTCCAATGAACATTCCACGATTTATCAGGGTGGTTAAGCATGCATTCGTTTGTTCCCGACCCTGGCACGTCCGTGGTTGTTGATGGAGAATCCCGGCCCGCAGCCCCGGCGGACCTTCCTGACCTGCCCCTCCTGCAGGAGGCCTTCGAGGCCCAGGTGGAACGGAGCCCCGAAGCGGCGGCCCTGGTCCAGGGTGAAAGGGTCCTGAGCTACGGTGAGCTCAACGCCCGAGCCAACCGGCTGGCCCGCCGCCTGCGGGGCCTGGGGGTGGGCCCCGACGCCCGGGTAGCTATCTGCGCCGAACGGGGTCCAGAGCGGGTAGTGGGCGTCCTGGCGGTCCTGAAGGCCGGGGGGGCCTACGTTCCCTTGGATCCGGCCTACCCGGCCGAGCGCCTGGCCTTCATGCTCGAGGACAGCTCCCCCGCGGCCCTGTTGACGCAGGGGGGTCTGGAAGGCCGCTTCGGGGGCCCGGCCCTGCCGGTGCTGGATCTTGGGGACTCCTGGGCCGGGGAGCCGGACGCGAACCTCGATCGGGCCTCCATCGGGCTCACCCCGGACCACCTGGCCTACGTGATCTACACCTCCGGCTCCACCGGGACCCCCAAGGGCGTGATGGTGGAGCACCGCGGCCTCGCCCACCTGCTGCAGGCCCAGATCCGGTGCTTCGAGGTGGAGCCCGAAAGCCGCGTCCTGCAATTCGCCTCCTTCAGCTTCGACGCCTGCGTGTTCGAATTGGCCCTGGCCCTCGGTCGGGGGGCGGCCCTCCACCTCCCGCCCGGGGGCGCGGTCCTGGGCGGCGAGGCCCTGGCGCGGATCCTGGAGGAAGGGGGCATCACCCATGCGACCCTGCCCCCGGCGGTGCTGGCCACCCTGCCCCCGGAGGCAGGGCTGGACGCCCTCCATACGCTGATCTCGGCGGGGGAGGCCCTGCCCGAGGCCCTGGCGCGGCGCTTTGCGGAAGGACGCCGCCTCTTCAACGCCTACGGACCCACGGAGGCCAGCGTCTGGTGCACCCTCCATGAATGCCGTCCCATGGAGGCGGGGAATCCCCCCATCGGCCGCCCCATCGCCGACGCCAGGATCTACCTCCTGGATGGCGAGGGACGGCCCGTGGCGGAGGGCGAGACGGGGGAGATCCACATCGGCGGGGCCGGCGTGGCCCGGGGCTACCTGAACCGCCCGGAGCTGACGGCGGAGCGCTTCCTGCCGGACCCCTTCGCGAAGGAGCTCGGGACGCGCATGTACCGCAGCGGCGATCTGGGCCGGCTCCTGCCGGACGGGGTCCTCGCCTACCTGGGCCGTGAGGACTTCCAGGTGAAGGTGCGGGGTTTCCGCATCGAGCTGGGGGAGATCGAGGCCCGGCTCCTGGAGCATCTCGGCATCCAGGAGACGGTGGTGGTGGCTCGGGAGGACCTCCCCGGCGAAAAGCGTCTCGTGGCCTACTACCGCGGTTCGGAGACCCCGGCGGAGGCTCTGAAGACCAGCCTCTCCCGCGGCCTGCCGGAGCACATGGTGCCTTCGGCCTTCGTGCACCTGGAGACTTGGCCCCTCACGCCCAACGGCAAGGTGGACCGAAAGGCCCTGCCGGCCCCGGGGGACGAGGCCTTCGGCGCCCGGCCCTACGAGGCCCCCGAAGGGGAGATCGAGACCGCCCTGGCTGCCCTTTGGGCCCGCCTCCTGCAGGTGGAGCGGGTGGGCCGTCGGGACGACTTCTTCGCGCTGGGGGGCCACTCCCTGCTGGCGGCGCGGCTGCTCCAGCAGATGCGGGAGGCGGGGATGCCCGCGGAGGCCTCCCAACTCTTCGCCGCACCGACCGTGGCCGGCCTGGCCGCCGCCCTGAGGGGCGCGTCCGCAGGCGCGGTAGAGGTCCCCGCCAACAGGATCCCGAAAGGCTGCGGGGCCATCCGCCCCGACATGCTGACCCTGGTGGAACTGGGCGAAGCGGAGATCGCGGGCATCGTCCGGGGCGTCCCGGGCGGGGCCTCCAACGTGCAGGACATCTACCCGCTGGCCCCCCTTCAGGAAGGCATCCTCTTCCATCACCGGACCGCCCACGAGGGGGATCCCTACCAGCTCCCGAGCCTCTTCGCCTTCGAGACACGCGAAGGCCTGGACGCCTACCTGGGGGCCCTTCAGGCGGTGGTGGACCGCAACGACGCCCTCCGGACCTCCATGGCCTGGGAGGGCCTGGCGGAGCCGGTGCAGGTGGGGTGGTGCGAGGCCCCCGTGCCGGTGGAGGAGGTGGCCCTGGATCCGGCCGCGGAGGACGCGGCGGACCAGCTGTACGCGCGCTTCGATCTGAGACGGCACCGCCTCGACGTGCGGCGGGCCCCCCTGGTCCGGGCCGCGGTGGCCGAGGACCCCGCCCGGAAACGCTGGCTGCTCCACCTGATGCTCCACCACCTGGCCGCGGACCACACGGCCTACAAGCTCATGCAGGAGGAGATCCGGGCCCACCTGGCCGGCCGGGCCTCCGAGCTCCCGACCCCCCAGCCCTTCCGCAACTTCGTGGCCCGGACGCGGCTGGGCCTGGGCCGGGAGGAGCACGAGGCCTTCTTCCGGCGGATGCTGGGGAACGTGGACGAGCCCACCGCGCCCTTCGGCCTCCTGGACGTGCGGTCCCAGGGGGGCTCCGGGATCGCCCGCCTGGAGCTGGATCCGGCCCTCGCGGCGGGCCTTCGGGAAAGGGCCCGCCGCCTCGGGGTCAGCGCGGCGAGCCTCCTGCACCTGGCCTGGGCCCACGTGCTGGCGCGGGTCTCCGGGCGGGAGGACGTGGTCTTCGGCACGGTGCTCTTCGGGCGCATGGAGGCGGGGGAGGAGGCGGGCCGGACCCTGGGCCTGTGCATCAACACCCTGCCGGTGCGCGTCCGCGTGGGGGACGAGGAGCCGCGTTCGGCGGTCCGGCGGGTCCACGGTCTCCTGACGGAGCTGATCCGCCACGAGCACGCCCCCCTCGCCCTGGCCCAGCGCTGCAGCGCGGTGCCGCCGCCGGCCCCCCTCTTCTCCTCGCTGCTCAACTATCGCCACAGCCCGGACGTGGCCCAGCCCTCCACCGCCCAGGCCATGGAGGCTTGGGGCGGCATCGAGGGCCTGCGCAGCGAGGAACATTCGAACTACCCCCTGAGCCTGGACGTGGACGACCTGGGGGAGGGCTTCCTGCTCACGGCCCAGGCGCAGGAGCCGGTGGACCCCGCGCGGGTCTGCGCCTTCATGGGCCGGGCCCTGGAACAGCTGGTGGAGGCCCTGGACGGGGCCCCGGACCTCGACGTGCTGCCGGAGGCCGAGCGCTCCCGCGTGGTCGAGGCCTGGAACGCCACGGAGGCGGACTTCCCCGGGGAACCCTGCCTTCACCAGCGCTTCGAGGCCCAGGCGGCCCGGAGACCGGAGGCCCTGGCCCTGATCCACGACGGGAAGGAGCTCACCTACGGCGAGCTCAACGCCCGCGCCAACCAGCTGGCCCACCATCTGCGGGGCCTGGGTGTGGGGCCCGACGACCGGGTGCTCCTCTGCGCCGAGCGCGGTCTCCCGGCGGTGGTGGGGCTGCTGGCCATCCTCAAGGCCGGCGGGGCCTACGTGCCCCTGGATCCCGCCCAACCGGTGGAGCGGGCGCGGCAGGTGCTGGAGTACTGCGCCCCGCAGGACCTGCTGGGGGGGGCGTCCTTCCTGACGGCCCTCTCCGCCGTCGCTCCGGCCCTGCCGGCCGTCGATCTGGGGGCCCCGGATCCCCTCTGGTCCGTCCAGCCGCGGACCAATCCTGGCGCCGCGGGCCTCGGGGCCGGGCACCTGGCCTACGTGATCTACACCTCCGGGTCCACGGGCCGGCCCAAGGGCGTGATGATGGAGCACCGCGCGGTGGTCCACCAGATCGCGGCCCTGCAGGCCCGGCTCCGACTGGGCCCCGAGGACCGGATCCTCCAGTTCTCGGCCTTTCATTTCGACGTGTCGGTGGAGGAGATTTTCGGCGCCCTGCTTTCCGGGGCCACCCTGGTGCTGCGCACCGAGGCCTGGCTGGCGGGCCCCCGGGAATTCTGGGGCCACTGCCGGGCCTGGAACGTGAGCGTCCTGGACCTGCCGGCCCGCTTCTGGAAGTTGGCCTCCGGCGACGCGGACGTGGAGATCCCTCCCTGCGTGCGCCAGGTCATCACCGGCGGCGAGATCGTGGACCCGGAGGCCCTGGCCGCCTGGTTCCGCCGGCCGGGCCACCGGCCGGCCCTGCTCAACGCCTACGGCCCCACGGAGACCACCACCAACGCCACCCTCCAGGACCTGGACGCGGATCCCTGGACCTGGGCCTCCATCGGCCGCCCCATGGCCAACACCAAGGTCTACGTGCTGGACGGCCGGGGCCGGCCCGCCCCCGTGGGGGTGGCCGGAGACCTGCACATCGGCGGGGCCGGCGTGGCCCGCGGCTACCTGAACCGCCCGGAGCTGACGGCGGAACGCTTCCTGGCGGACCCCTTCGTCGGAGGGGAAGCTCGGATGTACCGCACCGGGGACCGGGGCCGGTGGCGGCCGGATGGCAGCCTCGAGTTCCTGGGGCGCGAGGACTTCCAGGTGAAGGTGCGGGGCTTCCGGGTGGAGCTGGGCGAGATCGAGGCGAGGCTGCGGGAGTACCCGGGCCTGGGAGAGCCCGTGGTGGTGCTGCGGGAGGACCTGCCCGGGGATCCGAGGCTGGTGGCCTACGTTACGGCCTCGGAAGGTCAAGATCTCACACCCGAGTCGCTGCGGGAGCACCTGGCGGCCCGCCTGCCGGACTACATGCTGCCCGCGGCCTACGTGCGTTTGGAAAGCCTGCCCCTCACCCCCAGCGGCAAGCTGGACCGTCGGGCCCTGCCGGCCCCGGAGGACGGGGCCTTCGCCACCCGCGCCTTCGAAGCCCCGTCGGGGGCCGTGGAGGAGACCCTGGCGGCCCTTTGGCGCGACCTGCTCAAGGTGGAACGGGTGGGCCGCCAGGACCACTTCTTCCAGCTGGGGGGGCACTCCCTCCTGGCGGTCACCCTCATCGAGCGCCTGCGCCGGATGGGGCTCCACGTGGATGCCGCGGCCCTCTTCCTTTCACCCACCCTGCACCAGTTGGCCGCCGCCGTCCGGAGCGAAAGCGCCCTCGTGGAGGTCCCGCCCCATCGGATACCCCCGGGGACCGAGGCCCTGGAGCCCCACATGCTCCCGTTGGTGGACCTCACCCCGGCGGAGATTGAAACCATCCTCCGCGCCGTGCCAGGAGGGGCCGCCAACATCGAGGACGTCTATCCCTTGGCGCCCTTGCAGGAGGGCATCCTCTTCCATCATCGGATGGCCACCCGCGGGGACGTCTACATCCTCTCCTGCCTCTACGCCTTCGAGGATCGGGCGCGGCTGGACGCCTACCTCGCCGCCCTCCAGTCGGTCATCGACCGCCACGATGTGCTCCGCACGGCGGTGCTCTGGGAGGGGCTGCCTGAGCCGGTGCAGGTGGTCTGGCGCCGGGCGGAGCTGCCGGTGGAGGAGGTGGCGCTGCAAGGTCCCGGGGAGGACCGGGCCGCCGAACTCTTCGCCCGCTTCGATCCTCGGCACTACCGTTTCGATCTCGGCGGAGCCCCGATGCTCCGCGCCTTCATCGCCCGGGACGGCGCCCCGGGGCGCTGGCTCCTGCTCCTGCTGAACCATCACCTGTCCGGGGACCACACGAGCCTGGAGGTGATGCAGGAGGAGATCCAGGCGCACCTGCTCGGGCAGGGGGACCAGCTCCCCGCGCCCGTGCCCTTCCGCAATTTCGTCGCCCAGGCGCGACTGGGCCTGAGCGCGGAGGCGCACGAGGCCTTCTTCCGGGAGATGCTGAGCGACGTGGAGGAACCCACGGCGCCCTTCGGGCTCCTGGAAGTGCAGGGGGAGGGCGAGGACCTCCGGGAGGCCTGCCTCGAGCTCGACGGCGACCTCGCCCGGCGTCTGAGGAAGCAGGCGGGCAGGATGGGCGTGGGGGCCGCGACCCTCTGCCACCTGGCCTGGGCCCAGGTGCTGGCGCGGGCCGCCGGGCGCGAGGACGTGGTGTTCGGTACGGTCCTTTTCGGCCGCATGCAGGGCGGCGAAGGCGCCGACCGCGCCATGGGGCTGTTCATGAACACCCTGCCCGTGCGGATCCGGGTGGGCGACGACTCGGCGGAAACGGGCGTCCGCAAGGTCCACCAGCTATTGGCCGGGCTGATGCGCCACGAGCACGCCTCCCTGGCCCTGGCCCAGCGGTGCAGCGCGGTTTCCGCGCCGGCCCCCCTCTTCTCGAGCCTCCTCAACTACCGCCACAGCCCCGAAGCCGCCGCGGGCCCCCCCGAAGGGATCGTGGCCCTGGCGGGGGAAGAGCCGTCCAACTAACCCTCGGCCCTCTCGGTGGACGACCGCGAAGCCGTCATCGAATTCCTGAACAGCCT